>NZ_KB897984.1:0-79320 GCF_000377325.1 Thioalkalivibrio sp. ALgr3
CAAAAAAGCCCGCCCCGATCACTCGGGGCGGGCCCTGGGATGGCCCGCGGCACGGGCCCGGAGGAAACCTCCTTCTTACTGCAGCAGACCCAGCACGTTCTGCGGCACCGCATTCGCCTGCGACAGCACCGAAGTCCCCGCCTGCTGCAGCACCTCGGCGCGCGTCAGCTCCGCCGTCTCCGCCGCAAAGTCCGCATCCATGATCCGCGAACGCGCATCCGACAGGTTCTCCGATCCGATCTCCAGGTTCGAGATCGTGCTCTCGAAACGGGTCTGCACCGCGCCCAGCTCGGAGCGGAGGGAGCTGATCTGGGTCAGCGCGCCATCCATTACGCCGATCGCTTGTGTAGCATTATTACGCGTAGTCACGTCAATCTCAGTCAGGTTGACGTCATTTCCACCCGGATCGGTTGAACCCTGCGCACCCTCAAATAAGGTGGCCAATGTGTTGCCGTCGTCATCCTCAGCCACTCCTCCTTCCACGGTAAAACCGGTGCCAAATGCCCCTGTCACCGAGATGGTGGTCTCACCTTCATCATTCACCCGCAACGCCGCCTCAAGAGCGGCATCGGAAATGACATCATCCTCCGTTGCCATCTCCGCAATGGCACTGTTGATCGCACGCACGGCGTCATCCATCGTCTGAATATCCGGGTCATCCAGGGACACCGTAAAGGAGTCAGCATCCGCGACGTCGATCGTCAATTCTCCGCTAAACCCTGCGAGTTCCTCCAGATCGGAGGAGTCGAGGGCCTCGTTCCCGACCACCTCGGCAGCTCCAAGGTTGGTGTTGCGCGCGTCCACACCGTCCACGCCGATCATCTGGCCCTGGTTCGCGCCGACCTGGAAAAACAGATCTTCCACGCTGCCGTCCAGGATGCGGCCACCGTTGAACTCGGTGTTGTTGGCGATCCGGCCGACCTCGTCCATCAACTGCTGGACCTCATCGTTCAGCGCCTGACGGTCCGAAGCCGAGTTGGAGTCGTTCGCCGCCTGCACCGCCAGTTCGCGCGCCCGCTGTAGCGAGTCACTCACCGTATCCAGTGCACCTTCGGCGGTCTGCGCCAGCGAGATCCCGTCGTTCGAGTTGCGAACCGCCTGGTTGAGGCCGTTGATCTGCGAAGTAAAGCGCTCCGAGATCGCCAGCCCCGCCGCGTCGTCCTTTGCACTGTTGATGCGAAGACCCGATGACAGGCGCTCCAGCGACTGCGCCAGCGCGCCCTGCGACTGGTTCAGGTTGCGCTGCGCGTTCAGCGACATCACGTTGGTGTTGATGACCTGGGACATGGTTGTTTCCTCCGGAACTAGGGTGCCGGCGGGGCCGGCTGAGGCAATCCTTCTGCGGCGTCATGCCGCCTTCGATTCCCTTAACGACCATCATCCCGGGGTCTTTAGTGCGTGGAGCCTGTTTTCTTTTCGATTCTCCGACTTGCCACCGTCCGACGTCCGAGCTTCGCGCCCGTCACCGTTCGCTTTGGCGAGCCGTCCCGCCCACGGTCACACGGACGTTTCGGGATTTCTGAGGCGAGTACTCGAGCACTCGTTCCCGCGCCTCTTCCACCGCGCGCTCGAAGGCAGGCCGGTAGGCCGCAAACTCGTCACCGATACGGGCGAACGCAGGGTTCACGCGACTGCGGCGTCCCGAACTTCCCGCCATGCCCACGCGCGCCGGCTCCACGGATTCACCGGCGGAGTCGGCGCATGCCGACTCCCAGTCGAGCCCGTGGAAGCGCAGAATTCTGGCCGCATGGGTGTCCGGCGCCTGCAGGTATTCTTCGTAGAGCACTCGTTCCACACGATCCGGGAAAAGTGCCGCCCAGTGATCCACAAGCCGGCGGTAGGCCATGATGTATTCGGCGATCGTATCCATGGCCCAGGCATACGGCAGGGTCCGTGAGAACCATCGCATGTAGATGGCCATCGCGTTGTCCACCGGGTCACGCTCACAGAACACGATGCGCGTGTCGGGATTCAAAGCCATCAGGGTGCCCACGTGGAAGACATTGCTCGGGTTGGTGAGCACATACGCGCCCACTTGTTCGTCCACCGCCTCGCCCCAGATCGAATCCATACGGGCGCGGAGTCTTCCCAGCGCCTCGCTGCCGAGTTCCCGCATCAGCAGGGGGTATCTGCTCCGTACCTCTTTGGGCAACTCAGCGAGAAGCTCCTGGACACCCCCGAGTTCGCCGTAGTGGCGGACACGTGAATGAACGGACAACGCCCCCTCCAGAAGTGATTTTCCGGAACGGGGCGCACCCAGGATCACGCTCAACGGCCGCGGAGATACTTCCGGGCCGTCGAGCTGACCTTTCCATTCCTGCGTGAAGACCTGTTCCCTGGCTCCGACCGTGCGGAGCACCAGGCCCGCGCGAACACCATCGACCTGCTTCTGGATCGATCTGGCACGCAGCTCGTTGCCCTTTTCGAAGGCGGCAAACGCCTGATCCACATCCCCCGCATCCTTGTGGAGCTTCGCCAGCGAGAAATGCAGATGGCCCTGTTCGCGCAGGTTGAACTTACCCTTCCGGATGACCTTTTCGAGATCCTGCCGTGGGGACGCATCGGCGGGAAAATGTCGGGAATGCGCATACGAAAACCAGACGTTCGGCTTGTAAGGGTCCGAACCGACCAGTGACTCCAGGATCTCTGCCGCCTCGTCCCAGCGACCTTCGGCCTGCAACACGTGCGCGTAATTGTCCAGCGCCAGTTGCCGGTCGGGATCGAGCCTCAGGGCCTCGCGCAAGGCGGCTCCCGCCGCCTCATGACGCCCTCGCATGAGAAGCACGCTGGCCAGTCGGTTATAACTCGCGGGGTCCTCGGGACACATCTGCACGAGCTTGGAGGCATATAATGTGGCGGTGCTGTAGCGGGTCTGTTCAAATGCGCTCCGGATCAGCATCTTCACTGCATCAGGGCTGTTCGGGTCCCGCTTGAGAAGCTCTCCGCAAAACGCCTCGACCTCTTCGTAGTCCCCTTCGTCGAAGGCGGCGGAGGCTTTCTGCAACAGTTTTTCCGCTTCCGACGGACCTTTCCGGCTCTTCTTTTTTTTCCCGGCCTTACTGGCTTTACTGGGTTTCTTCCCCACGGTCATGGCGTCGCGCTCCTTCTGGAAAACTTTCCGCAGGTTAAGTCATCGCCGGGCGTGTCGCACACTTGAGCGTGGCGTTTCGGCGGGCAGGCCCCACACCGCGTAAGGCAGAACCCGGGCTGAACGCCGTCCGCCCGCAGCCGGGGCCGCGCCTACGCGGTGAGGCTCAGAGCCATCACCACCAGGGCCACGGTCTCGACGATCTCCAGGGTGGCACCGGCGGGATCGCCGGTGAAGCCGCCGAGCCAGCGGCGGAAGAATCCGGCCAGGGCGGCCACGGTGGCGCCAGCGAGGATCAGGGCGATGATGGCGCCGGGCAGGCCGCCGGCCACGCCGAGGATGACCACGGCGATGGCGGTGGCCACCAGTACTCCGGCGGCGGCCCGTTGGGGCAGGTGCGCCGCCATGTCGGCGCCCAGGCCGGCGGGATTGAGGTAATCGGCGAGGCGGAACAGCAGCACCAGCGCGGCGCGGCCGAGGACCGCGGCGATCACCAGTGCCAGCCACTGCGCGGCGGCCACCAGCGGCACCAGCGCGGCGAACTTGACCAGCAGCACCAGCATCACGGTGGCCACCGCGATCGGGCCGGAGGTCGGGTCCTTCATGATGGTGCGGGCGCGCTCGGGATCGCCGTGGCTGCCCACGCGGGCATCCACCGTGTCGGCCAGCCCGTCCAGATGCAGCGCGCCGGTGATCGCCACCCAGCCGGCCAGTACCAGCGCGGCCAGCAGCAGCGGTTCGGCGCCCGGCAGCAGGCTCAGCAGCATGCCGCCGGCGGCCAGCAGCAGGCCCAGCACCAGCCCCACCAGCGGGTAGAACAGCAGCGAACGGCCGGCGTCTTCCGGGCGCGGGGCCTCGGGCAGCAGGCGCGCCGGCAGTGGCACCCGGGTGAGGAACACCAGCGCCAGCCACAGCGGGGCGAGCGTGGCCGGCCGGCTCATGCCTGCACCCGCGCAGGATCGACCCAGTGCAGCACCGCCAGCGGGGCCTCGATGTTCAGCAGTTCGGCCAGCGGGATGCCCTCGAAGTGCGCGCGCAGCACGCGGATGACGCCGCCGTGGGTCACCACCAGTGTGCGCGCGGTACCGGGTGTGGCCACGCTCTCGCGCCAGCCGGCCAGCACGCGCTCGCGGAACGTACCCAGCGCCTCGCCTTGCGGCGGCGGGCAGCCTTCCGGATCCTGCCAGAAGCGGCCCAGCGCGTCGGCCTCGGTCTCCATCAACTCGGCGGCGCTGCGGCCCTCCCAGGTGCCAAAGTGCAGCTCTTTCAGGCGCGGTTCCACCACCAGCGGCACGTCCCAGCGCTCGGCCCAGGCCGAGGCCGGCCCCTGACAGCGCTGCAGCGGCGAGGTCACGATGCGGTCCCAGGCCGGTTCGCCGGAGGCCAGGCCCGGCGGGCGCCGGCGTGCCAGCTCGCCCTCCATCGCCGCTTGGCCGCGCGCGGTCAGCGGCACGTCGCTGCCGGCACCGCAGAAGCCCTCGCCGGTGGTCTCGCCGTGGCGCAGCAGCCCGACCCGCGCCCCAGCGCCGGCGGACGCCCCCGTATTCACGCGCCCGCTCCGGACTCGTCGTCCGCCACGCCGGCCTCGTCGAAGGTCGCCATTCCGGCGTGCAGCTCGCAGGCCATGCGCAGCAGCGGCACCGCGGTCGCCGCGCCGCTGCCCTCGCCCAGGCGCATGCCCAGATCCAGCAGCGGCTGCGCGCCCAGCGCCTCCAGCACGCGGTCGTGCCCCGGCTCGGCGGAGCGGTGGGCGTAGAAGAACCAGTCCCCGGCCCCCGGGCACAGCCGGGTCGCCACCAGTGCCGCGGTGCTGGCGATAAAGCCGTCCACCAGCACCGGCTGACCGATCTGGGCGCTGGCCAGGAACGCGCCGGTCAGCCCGGCGATCTCGAAGCCGCCGACCCGCCGCAGCCACTCCAGCGCCGAATCCCCGGCCTCGGCGTGCAGGGCCAGTGCGCGTTCGATCACCTCGGCCTTGTGCCGCACCCCGGCCGGGTCCAGCCCGGTGCCCGGGCCCGCCAGCGCGTCCGGCGAGGCCCCCAGCACACCGCAGGCCACGGCCGCCGCGGCGGTGGTGTTGCCGATGCCCATCTCGCCGCCGATGAACAGCCCCGCCCCGCCCTGGCGCGCCCGCTCGGCCGCCTGGCGTCCGGTGTTCAGCGCACGTTCCAGCTGCGTCGGGGTCATCGCCGGCTCGCGCGCGAAGTTGGCGGTGCCCGGGCCCAGGTCCGCGCGGATCACACCCTCGGGCTCGGGACCGCCGGGCAGCGTGCCCAGGTCGATGATCTCCAGCCCCGCATCCAGGCTGCGCGCGAGCACGGCGATGGCCGCCCCGCCGGCGGCGAAGTTGGCGACCATCTGCCCGGTCACGGCCTGCGGAAAGCGCGAGATGCCCTCGGCGACCACGCCATGGTCGCCGGCGAACACGGTGATCCACGGCTGCGGCGGGTGCGGGCACTCGCGGCCCTGCAGCCCCGCCAGGCGCTCGGCCAGGGTCTCCAGGCGGCCCAGCGAGCCCGGCGGCTTGGTCAGGCATTCCTGCCGGGCGCGGGCACGCGCACCCGCCCCGGCATCCAGCGGCGCGGCAGGGACGTTCAGCCAGTCACAGTCTTCGGTCACGCGCGTTCCTCGCGGGTCGATGCGGTCATCAGGCGTTCACCACCGGGCCCTTGAGCACGTGCGGCAGCCCGGCGACGGTCAGCACCACCCGGTCGAGGTCGGCGGCCAGGCGCTGGTGCAGCGCGCCGGCCTCGTCGGCGAAGCGCCGCGACAGCGCATCCAGCGGCACGATCCCCAGCCCGGTCTCGTTGCTCACCGCGATGATGGTACCCGGCAGGGTCGGCAGCGTGGCGATCAGCGCCTCGCGCTCGCGCTCGATGTGCGCCTCGTCCTCGGTGCACAACAGCTGGGTCAGCCACAGGGTCAGGCAGTCGATCAGCAGGCAGCGATCCGGCGCTGCGGCCTCCTGCAGCCGCACGGCCAGATCGTCGCCGGCCTCGATCAGGTCCCAGCCGGCCGGCCGGCGACGGCGGTGCTGTTCCACCCGCCGCAGCATCTCGTCGTCGTCGGCGCGCGCGGTGGCCACGTAGGTCACCGGCTGGCCGGAACCCAGCGCCAGCTGCTCCGCCATGCGGCTCTTGCCCGAACGCACGCCGCCCAGGATCAGGGTTCTCATGACCGGGCGCCCCCTTGTTGCACGTGCAGCAGGTCCAGCAGTCGGTCGATGTCCATGTGTTCCTCCAGTGCGTCGGCCAGACGCTCCAGGCTCGTCTCGCGCAGCGCGTCCAGATCCACGGCGGCGCCGTCCGCGTCCAGCCCGGCCCAGGCCAGCAATGCCCCGGCGGCGGCCGGCTCGTCGAACACCCCGTGCACGTAGGTGCCGGCCACTGCGTCGTCCGTCGACCGCGCGCCGTCCGGCCCCGCGGACAGTTGCAGCACCGGGCGTTCGCAGTCCGCCCCGGCGGTGTGCCCGGCGTGGATCTCGTAGCCGCGCACCGGCGCCGCCCGCTCCATCACGCCTTCGCCGGTCACCTGCCGCAGCTGCTTGGCCGGGCGCAGCGTGGTCTCCACGTCCAGCAGGCCCAGCCCGACTGATGAACCCGGGGTGCCCTCGACGCCTTCCGGGTCGTGTACCGCGCGCCCCAGCATCTGGTAGCCGCCACAGATCCCCAGCACCCGGCCACCGTAGCGCAGGTGATGCATCAGTTCGCGCTCGAAGCCCTGTTCGCGCAGCCAGGCCAGGTCGTCGCGCACCGCCTTGGACCCCGGCAGGAGCACCAGATCCGCCGGCTGCAGCCGCTCCCCCGGCCCGGCGAAGCGCAGCGACACCCCGGGGTGCAGGCGCAGCGGGTCGAAATCCGTGTGGTTGGAGATCCGCGGCAGCGCCGGCACCACCACCCGCAGGGGCTCGTCCCCGCCGCTCGCCCACGCGTCACTCGCCGGGGCCGCCTCGCGCAGCAGCGCGTCCTCGGCATCCAGCTGCAGCCCGGACAGATACGGCAGCACGCCGAGCACCGGCTTGCCGGTCTCGGCCTCCAGCCAGTCCAGCCCGGACTGCAGCAGCGCCGGATCGCCACGAAAGCGGTTGATCACGAAGCCGGCCACCCGCGCCCGTTCGCTTTCCGCCAGCAGCGCGAGCGTGCCCACCAGATGCGCGAACACCCCGCCGCGATCGATGTCCGCGACCAGGATCACCGGGCAGTCCACCGCCTCGGCGAACCCCATGTTGGCGATGTCACCCGCACGCAGGTTGATCTCCGCGGGCGAGCCGGCCCCTTCCACCAGCACCGAGTCGTATTGCGCCGCCAGACGCCCGTGCGCCGCCAGCACCGCCTCGCGCGCCACCGGCTTGTAGTCATGGTAGGCGCGCGCGTCCAGCTCCTCCACCGCGCGGCCGTTGACGATCACCTGCGCACCGCGATCGCTGGAGGGCTTGAGCAGCACCGGGTTGAAGTCGGTATGCGGCTCCAGCCCGCAGGCCGCGGCCTGCAGGGCCTGGGCCCGCCCGATCTCGCCGCCCTGCGCGGTCACCGCGCTGTTGAGCGCCATGTTCTGCGGCTTGAACGGCGCCACCGCGATCCCGCGCCGGCGCAGCACGCGCCCCAGCCCGGCCACCAGCACGCTCTTGCCGGCATCCGAGGTGGTGCCCTGGACCATCAGCGTGCCGCCGGTATCAGTCATCACTCAGCTCCGTTAGCGCGGCCTCCAGGCGCCGCCAGCCCGCCTCGTCACCGGGCAGCCCGAAGCGCAGGCTGGCCGGCTCGTCGAAGCGCCGCACCAGGATCGCCGCGCGCGCCAGCCGGTCCTGGATCTGCTCGGCGCGGTCGCTGCGCACCCACTGGAACAGCGCGGTACCGCCATCCGGGTCGAGTCCGTGCGCGCGCAGCAGGGCCGCCAGGCGTCCGCCCTCGCCCGCCAGCTGCAGGCGCCGCGCCGACTGCCAGCCATGATCCGCCAGCGCCCCGGCCGCGACCTGCCGCGACGGCCCCGGCACGCTCCACGGCCCCAGGCGCGCGCTCAGCGCCCGGCGCAGCGGCTCCGGCGCGAACACGAACCCGACACGGGCCCCGGCCAGGCCGAAGAACTTGCCCAGCGAGCGCAGCACCACCAGCCCGTCACGCGGGCCATCGGGCACCAGACTCAGGTGCGGCTCGCTGTCGACGAAGGCCTCGTCGACCACCAGCCAGCCGCCGCGCCGCGCCAGCCGCGCATGCCACTCGCGCAGCTGCGCGGGCTCGAAGCGCGTGCCGGTGGGGTTGTTGGGATGGATCAGCACCAGCACGTCGAGCGCGTCCAGCACGGCCTCGATGGCGCCGGGCTCGGGCTCCACCGGCTGCACGGCGTGGCCGCAGGCGCTCCAGGCGCGGGCGTGTTCGTTGTAACCCGGGTGCAGCACGCCGACCCGGGCCTGCTCGCGGCCGGTGCCCTCGCCCCACAGCGCCGGCAGGGCCTGGATCGCCGCCTGGGACCCGGGCAGCGGCAGCAGGGCATTGCTGCCGTAATACGCGGCGGCCGCCGCCTCCAGCCCGTCATCGGCCTCCGGCAGCCGCGTCCAGGCCTGCGGCGGCAGCGGCGGCACTGGCCAGCCCCGCGGGTTGATGCCGGTGGACAGGTCCAGCCAGTCCTCGACCGGATGCCCCCAGCGCCGGGCCGCCGCGCGAACGCCCCCGCCATGGCGCGACTCCGGCGTCCCGCCGTCCCGGGATCCGGACCGGACGTCAGGCGAGGACAACGAACGACACCCCGATCACGACCACCGCCATCCACAGTGCCAGCGCGCGGTCCACCAGCGCCATCGCCCGGCGGATGCGTGCGGCCCCGGCCGCCCCCTCATCTTTGTCGCTGGTGGCCTCCGCGGCCTGCCCCAGCACCGGACGCCATTCGCGCCGGCCGTGATAATACGCATAGCCGCCCAGCCGCACGCCCAGCGCGCCCGCGCCGGCGGCCATCACCGGCCCGGCGTTGGGGCTCTTCCACGCGGCGGCCTGTTCGCGCCAGCAGCGCAGCGCACTGCCCATGCGCCCGGCGGCGGCATAGGCCAGCGCGGTCAGGCGCGCGGGGATGTAGTTGAGCACGTCGTCCAGCCGCGCGGCGGCCCAGCCGAAATGGCGGTGGCGCGGCGTGCGATAGCCCCACATCGCATCCAGGGTGTTCACCAGCCGATAGGCGACCACCCCCGGCGCACCGGCCACCAGGAACCAGAACACCGTGGCGAACAGGGCGTCGTTGCCGTTCTCCAGCACCGATTCCACGGTCGCGTGGCTGACACCGTCGGCATCCATCTCGTCGGTCGCGCGCGAAACCAGCATCCCCGTCCCGGCGCGCGCGCCGTCCAGGTCGCCCTGCTCCAGCGACACCGCCACCCGCTCGGCGTGCTCGTCCAGCGAGCGCCAGCCAAGTGCCAGCACCAGCACCAGCAGGCTCACGATCCAGCCCCAGGCGAGGCTGGCCGCCCAGGCCGCCAGCACCACCCAGGGCAGCACCAGCACCGTCAGCAACAGGGCTCCGCGCAGCCGGCTGTCCGCGTGGAAGCGCCGTTCCAGCCCCTGGGCAAGACGGCCGAAGCCCGCCAGCGGATGGAAGCGCCGGGGGTCGCCGAACAGCCGGTCCAGGGTCAGCGCGCCCAGCAGGACGAGAAAGGCGGTCATGAGACACTCCTGTTTCGGGAAACGTCCCGGGATGCGTCCTGCGAGGGGTCGTCCTGCGAATGGGACACGGGCGTCGAAGCCGATTGCCCCCAGCGGTCCTCGAACACCAGTTCTTCCAGCGGACGCCGGGTGTCCCAGCCCTCGGTCTCCAGCATCGGCTCGTCGTAGAACGCCTCTACCTCGCCCAGGCACAGGATCGCGATCGGGTGCGCCCCCTCCGGCATCTCCAGGGTGCGCGCCAGCCATTCCGGCTCGAACAGCGACACCCAGCCCATGCCCAGGCCCTCGGCACGCGCCGCCAGCCACAGGTTCTGGATCGCGCAGGCGGCCGAGCACAGGTCCATCTCCGGCAGGGTGCGCCGGCCCAGCACGTAGCGTTCGCGCCCGTCGGTCAGGGCGACCACCAGGATCTCCCCGGCGTCGCGGATGCCCTCCAGCTTCAGCCGCTGGACCTCGGCACCGCGCTCGCCGCAGGCTTCGGCGGTGCGCTCGTGTTCGGCGGCCACATGGCCGTGGATGCGTTCGCGCAGCGCCGGATCGGCCACCCTTACGAAGCGCCAGGGCTGCATGTAGCCGACGCTGGGGGCACGATGCGCCGCCTCCAGCAGGCGCCCCAGCACCTCCGGGTCCACCACGGTGCCGGCACGGAAATGCCGCATGTCGCGGCGCTCGTTGATCGCGCGGTAGACCGCCGCGGCTTCTTCCGGCGGAAAACCCGACTCCGGGGCGGCCGGGAAAGGGCTGGAAGGTTCGGCGGATGACGGGGTGTTGCGGGACATGCGAAGGCGTCTCCCGGCAGCGGGCGAGATGGGTGCAAGGGTGTCGCGAGGATCCGGCGCATGGCCGGACGGGAAGGCAGGATGATACGCGTTCGCACCCGCCCTCTCCAGTGCACCCGGTCACACACGGCCCTGCCGCGGGCGGGCTCTCCCGCGGGGGCCGTGACACTCCTGTTATGATGTTGCGTCCTTGCAGGCGCGGCATACCGCCGGTTGCGGCTTGCTGCCGCAGGAGCACCGTCCGCGCCAGCCCCCGGAATCGGAAATCCAGGAACCACTGCGCATGTCATATCGTTCGAACCTGTTGCCGGCCCTGCTCGCGGCGAGTGCCCTGCTGCTGAGCCCGTCCGGCCACGCCTCCGACAACGACCCCGTTTCCGTGATCGACGACACGGATCGGGAAGTCCGGCTGGACGCCCCGGCCGAGCGGATCGTGAGCCTGGCCCCGCACATCACCGAGGTACTGTTCGCGATCGGCGCCGGCGACCGCGTGATCGGCGCGACCGACCACAGCGATTACCCCGAACCGGCCGCGGACATCCCCCGGGTCGGGGGCTACACCAGTCTCGACCTGGAACGCATCCTCGCCAAGGAACCCGACCTGGTGGTGGCCTGGGAGAGCGGCAACTCGCGCTCGCACATCGAGCGCCTGCGCGAACTGGGCCTGACCGTCTACACCTCCGAACCGCGCGGGTTCGACGGCGTGGCTTCCAGCATGGAGCGCATGGCCGAACTGGCCGGCACCGCGGAACAGGGCCGCGCCGAGGCCCAGCGCTTCCTGCAGGAGATCGAGGCCCTGCGCGCCGAATACGCGGATCGCGACCCGGTCCCGCTGTTCTATCAGGTCTGGGACCAGCCACTGATGACGGTGAACAACGAACACCTGATCGCGGAGGCCATCGAGGTCTGCGGCGGCGAGAACGTGTTCGGCCACCTCGACCGCCTGGTACCCCGCATGGACCGCGAAGCGGTGATCCACGCCGACCCCGAGGTCATCATCGGTGGCGGCATGGGCGAGGACAACCCCGCCTGGGTCGAGGCCTGGCGCGAGTGGGGCAACATGCTCGCGGTGCGCCGCGACAACCTGTTCTTCCTGCCGCCGTCGCTGCTGCAGCGCCACACCCCGCGCATCGCCGAGGGCACCGCCCTCATGTGCGAGGACCTGCAGACCGCCCGCGACCGGCGTCCCGAATCGCCGTAAGCCCCCGTGACCCGATCCTTCCTGCTGGCGGCGGGCGTGCTGCTGCCCGCCTCGCTGCTGTCGCTGGTGGTGGCCCTGGCCTGGGGCAGCGTGGCCATCCCGCTCGGCGAGCTCCCGCGGGTGCTCACCGGCGAGGCCTCGGCGCTGCACGCCACGCTGATCACCGAACTGCGCCTGCCACGCGCGCTGGCCGCGTTCGCCGCGGGCGGGCTGCTGGGCGTGGCCGGCGCGCTGATGCAGGTGCTGCTGCGCAACCCGCTGGCCGATCCTTACGTACTGGGCCTCTCCGGCGGCGCCTCGGTGGGCGCACTGCTGGCCATGCTCGCCGGGCTGTCGATGTTCTCGGTATCCGCCGCGGCCTTTGCCGGGGCCATGCTCTCCACGCTCATCGTGTTCGGCCTGGCGCATGGCACCGGATCCTGGACCGCCACCCGCCTGCTCCTGACCGGGGTGGTGGTGGCCGCCGGCTGGGGCGCGCTGATCAGCTTCCTGCTCGCCGTCAGCCCCACCGCCGAACTGCCGGGCATGCTCTACTGGCTGATGGGCGACGTCTCGCATGCCCGCCATCCGGGCCCGGCCTGGGGCGTGCTGGTGTTCGTGGTGCTGGCGGCCATGCCGCTGGGCCGCACCCTCAATGTCCTCGCACGCGGCCCGATGCAGGCCGCCGCGCTGGGCGTGTCGGTGCGGCCGGTGGAATGGTCGATCTACATCGCCGCGTCGCTGATCACCGCGACCGCGGTCACCCAGGTGGGCGCAGTGGGCTTCGTCGGCCTGATCGTGCCGCACATGCTGCGTCTGGTGTTCGGCAACGACCAGCGTGTGATCCTGCCCGCCTCGGCGCTGGCCGGCGGCATCCTGCTGACCCTGGCGGATACCCTGGCGCGCACCATCATCGCCCCGGAGCAGCTGCCGGTGGGCGTGATCACCGCAATGCTGGGCGTGCCGGCCTTCCTGTTCCTGCTGTACCGGAGCCGCTGAGATGAGCCGCGCCGACGCACATGCCGATGCCCTCAGCGTGCACGAGGCCCCCACCGCCGACACCCTGCTGGCCACCCGCGACCTGGTGATCGACATCCCCGAACGCGCGGACTCCTCGCCGCTGCACCTGACCGTGAACCCCGGCCAGTGCTGGGGCATTCTCGGGCCCAATGGCGCCGGCAAGAGCACGCTGCTGCACACCCTCGCCCGCCTGCGCCCCCCGCGCGCCGGCGGGATCGAACTGACCGGGCAGCCCCTGGGCAGCCTGTCGCGGCCGGATCTGGCACGGCGCCTGGGTCTGGTGTTCCAGAACCACCATGACGGCTTCCCTGCCACCGTCCTCGAAACCGCGCTGATCGGCCGCCACCCGTACCTGCGCCCCTGGGACATCGAGACCCGCGAGGACGTGGACGCCGCGCGTGCCGCGCTGGCCACCGTGGACCTCGACGGCATGGAGGGCCGGCAGGTGGACACCCTGTCCGGCGGCGAGCGCCAGCGACTGGCCCTCGCCACCGTACTGACCCAGGACCCGCAGGTCCTGCTGCTGGACGAACCCACCAGCCAGCTCGACCTGCACCATCAGGTCAGCGTGCTGCAGCGCGTGCGCGAAATCGCCGGCGGTGAACGCCGCGCCGCAGTGATGGCCCTGCATGACGTCAATCTGGCCGCCCGCTTCTGCGACCACCTCCTGCTGATGTTCCCCGACGGCGGCGCCTGCTGGGGCCCCACCCGCAGCATGCTGGTGCCCGCCGCGCTGGAACGCCTGTACAACCAGGCCCTGAGCGTGGGCGAGGTGGACGGCCACCCGGTATTCCTGCCCCGAGTGGAGTAGCCCATGGAGTTTCATCGCATCCTCGAAGGCACGACCGATCCTGACAGCCTGCAGCGACGCCTGACGGTGCCCGCCCTGCCAACAGCCTGCGAACTGATCGACAACCTGGTCGAGGACCGGGGGACCGACCAGGGCGTCATCTATTGCCTGTGGGGCGAGTTCCGCGTGAACCGCGAGCTTATCCACGGCGGCGTGCGCTTCAGCCTGCCGGACTGCCCCAACGGCGTGGCCTGGACCCTGACCACCGGGCACCCGCCGGACGAGTCCGCCGTCGTACTGCATCTGACCATGCATCGGCGCGAACACGAGCCCGACTTCATCGAGAGCCTGGAGGCCTTCGCCGACGCGTGGCAGCTCCCCTGACCGGCAACAACGCGCCGGATCGGACCATGCAATTTTCTTTTCGTTTTGCGGTCGGTATGGTGCAGACTCGACGCGAAGGAGAACGCCATGAACCCCACGCCACCGGACAGCATCCGCCACTCGCACCCGACGCAGGACGGCGCGGGCGTGAAGATCCGCCGCATCCATGACTTCGGCGGCGGCCTCGACCCGTTCCTGATGCTGGACGAGCTGAAGACCGCCCCCGGCGACGAGGACGTGGGCGGCTTTCCCGACCATCCGCATCGCGGCTTCGAGACCCTCACCTATCTGGTGCGCGGCGGCGTCAGCCATCGCGATTCCATGGGCAACGAAGGACAGGTGCAGGCCGGCGGCGCGCAATGGATGAGCGCCGGCCGCGGCGTGATCCACTCCGAGACCCTGCATCCCGAGCCGGAAGGGCTGCACGGCTTCCAGCTGTGGGTGAACCTGCCGGCCGCGCGCAAGATGGAACCCCCGCGCTATCGCGACGTCGGCACCGACGTCATGCGCCACCTGCCGGAGGAAGACGCCCCGCTCGATTTCAAGGCCGTGGCCGGCTCCTGGCAGACCAGCGCCGGCGACACCGAGGGCCCGCTGGGCCAGATCGGCGAAGGCGCGGGCATGGCGGATCTGAGCCTGCCAGCCGGCTACCGCCTGTCACTGGCCGTACAGCTGGACGAGCGCGTGCTGGGCTACGTCTTCGAGGGCGCGCTCACCGGCCTGAACGCCGGCGAACTGGGCGTCTGGCACGGCCACACCATGATCCACCTGATCGCCCGCCAGGACAGCCGCGTCCTGCTGTTCAAGGGCCGCCCGCTGGAAGAACCCATCGCCCACTACGGCCCGTTCGTGATGAACAGCGACGCCGAGATCCAGCAGGCCATCTCCGACTACCAGTCCGGCCGCCTCGCCGCCCGCCCCGCCAGCATCGACTGACAGCGGGGCCGAAGGGTGGGGCTGGAATTCAGCCGATGGAGACATAGTCACCGGCGGTGATGACCTTGCCCTCTGCTGGCGGATCGTCCAGCAGCAACCGGTCACCTGTGATCAGAACAGTGTGCGGCTGGAGATGCAGAAGCGCCCAGAGGTGGGCATCTCCCGGATCCGGTGCCGCGCACGGAGAAGGTGGCGGTTCACGCCAGATGGCATTCGCGGTCAGGTGGACGAGCAGATCGTCAATCGTCCCGGCTTCCAGCCCGTGGAGCCTGGTCAGGCGGGGGCGCAGCAGGACGCGACGATACTCCCCCAGAAGGTCGGGAGAGAGCAGGAACGGCAGTCTCGCGTCGAGCATGTCGTCGAGGATGTGACATACCGGTGACTCGGCGTCGGCCGAAAGGAGCCCGGCCACCACCACATTGGTGTCGACGATATACGTACGGTTGTTCACCGTTGACGGGTTTTCCGTGTCTCATCAACGGCAATGGCCAGAGCGTCTTCTTCGCTGAGCCCCGCCTTCTTTCGAGCGGCATCAACAAGGCCGCGGGCATCCACATGGGTCTTGATACCCCGGTAGACCAGGCTCTCTTCCACAATCGAGGCGATCGAGCGGCGCTGTCGGGCCGCTGCCTCCTTCAATGCCTGATGAACCTGATCATCGAGAGAAATGGTCAGTCGCGCCATGGTGTATTCCCGGCTTTTCCATTGCTACACAATAGCACCAGAACACCAGGGCCTGCATATCTACTGCTTCCAGACGATCGCCTGATCGAGCAGGGGCAGCGCCCGGACCCGATCGCCCCCCATCGGTGCCAGAGGATCGCGCGTTTCGGGGTCAGTCTCGAGCGTCACCAGACCGAAGAAGCAAGCGAAACGATCGCGGAAGCTCATTGAGATTGCTCGCCCCAGATCTTCGCGAACACTTCTTCTCCGGGAACGGCCTCCACATCACCGGAACGAAACTCCTTCAATCGCTCCTGCGCCACCGAAGCCCATTTTTCATCGATCCGGGATTCGGGGGGATTGAGACTGCGCAGAAGCGAATCGACCACCAGCGCACGCTCTTCAACCGGGAGTGCCTCGGCTTCATCAATCAGGTCCTTGATCCTCATAGGTCACCTCTCGCGTAAATAACGACGCGGGCCTACCCCCGCGCGTCGCGTTCCCAGTTCATGCAGCGGCGCACGGCTTCCTTCCAGCCGTGGTACTGGCGGTCGCGGGTGGCGGCGTCCATCTGCGGCTCGAATACGCGTTCGATGCGGCTGAATGCGCGCAGATCATCGCGGCTCCACAGACCCGTGGCGAGTCCGGCGAGGCCGGCGGCGCCCAGTGCGGTGCTCTCGGTGATGGCCGGGCGTTCCACCCGTACCCCGAGCTGGTCGGCCTGAAACTGGACCATCAGCTCGTTGGCCACCGCACCGCCGTCCACGCGCAGGGTCTTGAGCGCCAGACCGGAATCGGCCTGCATCGCCTCGATCACGTCGCGGGTCTGGTAGGCCAGGGCATCCAGCGTCGCACGCGTCACGTGCTCCTTGCGCGTGCCCCGGGTCAGGCCGAAGATCGCCCCGCGCGCATGCGGATCCCAGTACGGCGCCCCCAGCCCGGCGAAGGCCGGCACCACGTAAACGCCGCCGGCGTCCTCGACCTGGCTGGCGAAATACTCCGAGTCCGCGGCCGTATCGATCAGGTGCATCTCGTCGCGCAGCCACTGCACGGCGGCACCGGCGATGAAGATGGAGCCCTCCAGGGCGTATTCCACCTGCCCGTCCAGGCCCCAGGCGATGGTGGTCAGCAGGCCGTGCTCCGAGGTCACCGGGCGGGTGCCGGTGTTCATCAGCAGGAAGCATCCGGTGCCGTAGGTGTTCTTGGCCATGCCCGGCTCGAAACAGGCCTGGCCGAACAGGGCCGCGTGCTGGTCCCCGGCCATGCCGGCCACCGGCACCCGCGCGCCGCCGAACATCTCCGTGCCGGTGTGGCCCAGCACCTCGCTGGAGGACACCACCTCGGGCAGCATGCCGCGCGGGATGTCCAGCGCTTCCAGCAGGGTGTCGTCCCACTGCAGGCGGTGGATGTCGAACAGCATGGTGCGCGAGGCGTTGGTCACGTCGGTGACATGGCGCTCGCCGCGCGTCAGGTTCCACACCAGCCAGCTGTCCATGGTGCCGAACAGCAGGTCGCCGTTGCGGGCCTTCTCGCGCGCGCCGTCCACGTGATCGAGGATCCAGCGGATCTTGGTGCCGGAGAAATAGGCGTCCGGCAGCAGCCCGGTGGTCGCGCGGATATGGCCTTCCAGACCCTCGTCGCGCAGGCGGTCGCAGAGATCCGCGGTGCGCCGGTCCTGCCACACGATGGCCGGATGGATCGGGCGGCCGCTGTGACGATCCCACACCAGCGTGGTCTCGCGCTGGTTGGTGATGCCGATGGCCGCCAGCTGCGCGGGCTTGATGCCATTGCGCTCCAGCGCCTCGCGCGCCACGCCGATCTGGGTGCCCCAGATCTCCATCGCGTCGTGCTCCACCCAGCCGGAGTGCGGGTAGGACTGGGCGAACTCCTTCTGCGCGACCCCGGCGATGCCGCCCTCCAGATCGAACAGGATCGCCCGGCAGCTGGTGGTGCCCTGGTCCAGGGCGAGGATGTATCCGTTGGCCATGATCTCCTCCCGCTTGATCGCCCTCACCCCGAGTTTCAGGCGAGCGCGTCCGCATCCGCAAACTGCAGCGCCGCCAGCCGCGCATACAGCCCGCCCTGCGCCATCAGTTCGGCGTGCGTGCCCTCGCCCACCACGAGTCCGCCGTCGAGCACCACGATCCGGTCCGCCGACTGCACGGTGGCCAGCCGGTGGGCGATGGTCAGCACCGTGCAGCGACCACGCACCCCGGCCAGCGCCGCCTGCACCTCGCGTTCGCTTTCGGCGTCCAGCGCGCTGGTGGCCTCGTCCAGCAGCAGCACGGCCGGCTCGCGCAGCAGGGCGCGGGCCAGCGCCAGACGCGCCCGCTGACCGCCCGACAGGCGCACGCCGCGCTCGCCCAGCGCGGTGTCCCAGCCCTCCGGCAGCGCCTCGATGAACCCCCGCGCATGCGCCGCCTCCGCGGCCGCCTGCAGCGACGCGTCGGATGCATCCGGCACGCCGTAGGCCACGTTCTCGCGCACGGTGCCGGAGAACAGCACCGGTTCCTGCGGCACCACCGCGATGTGCCGGCGCAGTTCATCCGGCCGCAGGCGACGCAGGTCGTGCCCGTCGAACAGGACGCGTCCGGCGTCCGGGTCATGAAAGCGCAGCAGCAGCCGGAACAGGGTCGACTTGCCGGAACCCGACGGTCCCACCAGCGCCACCGACTCGCCCGGGCGCACCCGCAGGGAGACCCCATCCAGTGCCGGCGGCTGCGGGCGCGTCGGATAGGCGAAAACCACGTCCTCCAGCGCGATCTCGCCGCGTACCGGTTCCGCCAGGTCTTCGGGGTGCCGTGGCCAGGGCGGGCCGGAACGGACCTCCGCGAGCTCCAGCAGGCGCTCCGCGGCCCCGGCCGCCCGCAGCAGTTCGTTGGTCACCTCGCTGAGCGCGGCGATCGACCCCGCCACCAGGGCCGCATAGAACAGGAACGCGGCCAGCTCGCCCGGGGTCATCACCCCGTCCAGTACGCGGTGGCCACCGATCCAGAGGACCCCGGCGATCAGGCCGAACATCAAGAGCATCACCGCAGCGGCCAGCAGTGCGCCGGTGGCGGCCCGACGCGTGGCCATGCCGAAGGCGGCTTCCACCGCCGAGGCATGCCGGCCGCGTTCGGCGTCTTCCTGACCGTGGGCCTGCACCGTCTCGATCGCGTACAGGGTCTCGTCGGTGCGCGCGCCCACGTCCGCGACCCGGTCCTGGGTCCGGCGCGACAGCCGCCGCACCCGACGGCCGAGCAGCCACACCGGCACGGCCACCGCCGGCAGGCCGGCCACCAGCAGGGCCGCCAGCGGCGGGCTGGACAGGAACATCAGGACCAGCCCGCCGACGATCAGCAGCAGGTTGCGCGCGGCAATGGTCAGGGTGGTGCCGACCACGGTCTGGATCAGCGTCGCGTCGGCCGTCAGGCGCGAGATCACCTCGCCGGTACGGGTCTGCTCGAAAAACGCCGGATCCAGCCGGATCACGTTGGCGAACACCGCGCGGCGCAGGTCCGCCACCACCCGCTCGCCCAGCCAGGTCACCAGATAGATTCGCGCCCCCACCCCGATGGCCATCACCGTCACCACCACCAGCAGCAGCACCAGCGCGCGATTGAGCCCGGCGGGGTCCTCGGGACCCAGGCCGGCGTCCACCAGCAGGCGCAGCACCCCGCCGAAGGCCAGGATCGCCCCCGAGCCCACCACCAGCGCCACCAGCCCGAACACGATGCGCCGCCGGTACGGCCGCAGGAATGCGAGCAGCGGCATCAGGACCCGCAGGTTACGGGCCGCGGGGCGCGGGGTGTCGGCGTCGTCCCAGTTCATGCCCGCTACCGGCGGTGAGGGAATGCGGGTGCGGACAGCGTCATTCGCCGGCTGCGACGAATTCGACGGTGTTCCCGTCCGGATCGCGCACGAAGGCCGCGGGGCGCCCGGAACGGCTGCGCTGCGCGGGGAAGCCCGCGGCCTCCAGGCGGCCCAGCAGGGTCTCCAGGCCGTCCACCACCAGGGCCAGATGGCGGTCGCGGCCACCGGCGACCCCGCGCTCCACCGGGTCCGGGTTGGGCACCCCCAGCAGATGCAGGGCGCGCCCGTCACCCAGATCGAACCAGCGCCCGGGGAACCCGAGATCGGGACGCGGCAACGGCGCCAGTCCGAGCAGATCGCCGTAGAACGTGGCCGCACGCTCCGGATCCGACACCACCACGCTCACGTGGTGCACCCCGCGCACCACGCCGTCGCTCATGCGACCTCCCCGTCTCCCGGGGTCTTCAGCAGCACCACGGTCTGCGCGGCGAGGCCCTCCTCGCGGCCGGTATAGCCCAGCCGCTCGGTAGTGGTGGCCTTCACGTTGACCGCGTCCGCCGGCAAACCGGTATCCGCGGCGATGTTGGCGCGCATGGTGTCCACGTGCGGGCCCATGCGCGGACGCTGGGCGATGATGGTGGCGTCGATGTTCACCGGCACCCAGCCCGCCTCGCGCACCCGGCGCAGGGTCTCTTCGAGCAGGTCGCGGCTGTCGGCACCGGAGAACGCCGGATCGCTGTCGGGAAAGTGGCGGCCGATGTCGCCCAGGCCGGCGGCCCCCAGCAGCGCGTCGCACAGCGCGTGCAGCAGCACGTCACCGTCGGAATGGGCGCGCACGCCGTAATCGAACGGGATCCGCACCCCGCCGACCACCACGTGATCCCCCGCCTCATAGGCGTGTACATCGAAACCCTGGCCCACACGCATCGCCGTCATCCCCGATACCCTCCGTCGAGCCGGCCCTGTTCCAGCAAGTATAGACGGGCCAGTTCGAGGTCCTCAGCGCGCGTAATCTTGATGTTCATCAGCGAGCCCTCCACCAGCCGCGGCCGCAGTCCCGCCCATTCGATCGCGCTGGCCTCGTCGGTCACCGGGTGTCCGGCGGCACGCGCGCGGGCGTTGACGTCGCGCAGCGTGCCCAGGCGGAACATCTGCGGGGTCAGGGCCCGCCACACCCGCTCGCGATCGAGCGTGGATTCCACCCGACCGTCGGCGTCCGCCCACTTGATGGTATCGGTGGACGGGGCCGCCAGTACCCCGCCCACGGGATCGTCGCGCAGCTCGTCCAGCATGCGGTCGAGATCGTCCGGCGGCAGGCAGGGACGCGCGGCGTCGTGCACCAGCACCCAGTCCTCGGGGCCGGCGCGTTCCTCGAGGAAGTCCAGGCCGTTCTGCACGGAGTCGGCCCGCTCGTCGCCGCCGGCCACGCGGAACAGACGCCCGCCGGCCAGCGGCAGGTCAAGCGCGTCCGGGTCCACGTCCGGGCCCAGCACCAGGATCACGCCGCGAATCCGCGGATGCTCCAGAAAGATCGACAGGGTATGGGCCAGCACGCTGCGCGGCCCCAGGGAAAGGAACTGCTTGGGACGATCCGTCCCCATGCGACGGCCGATCCCCGCCGCCGGGATCAGCGCCCAGAAGACGCCCGAACCTTCGGGGGAGTCGGCATCACTCATCGAACGGATCCTCCACGATCGTCGTGTCCTCCTCGGCAGGCTCCGGGGCAGCGCCAGCAGAGGCGTCTTCGGGCATCAACCCCGGGACTTCGCCCGGCACTTCGTCTTCTTCGTCCACGATGAAGAAAAAGGTCTCGTCCTCGCGAATCATGCCCAGGTCACGCCGGGCGCGTTCTTCCACCGCCGCGGAGCCCTCGCGCAGATCGCGGACCTCGGCCTCCAGCGCCCGGTTGCGTTCGCGCAGGCGCTGGTTTTCCGCTTCCTGCATGGCGGTCTCGCTGCGCAGTTCGCGGACATCCGGCCAGCCGCCCTCGCCGAACCACAACGGCCACTGCAGCGCCAGCACGAGCAGCAACAGACCGCCCGGCAGCAGCCAGCGCATCGCTCAGGCCTCCGGCCGGGACACCCCGGTTCCCCGGAGTCAGGGCCGGACCCGGAAGGCGTCCATGCCCGGGTAGCGGGCCTGCCCGCCAAGATGCTCCTCGATCCGCATGAGCTGGTTGTACTTGGCCACGCGATCGGAGCGCGACAGCGAGCCGGTCTTGATCTGCCCCGCGCCGGTGGCCACCGCCAGATCGGCGATGGTCACGTCCTCGGTCTCGCCCGAACGGTGCGAGATCACCGAGGTGTAACCCGCGTCGCGCGCCATCTCGATGGCCTGCAGGGTCTCGGTCACGGTGCCGATCTGATTCAGCTTGATCAGGATGGAGTTGGCCACGCCGCGGTCGATGCCCTCGCGCAGGATCTGCGTGTTGGTCACGAACAGATCGTCGCCCACCAGCTGCACGCGCTCACCCAGACGTTCGGTCAGGATCTTCCACCCCTCCCAGTCGTCTTCGGCCAGCCCGTCCTCGATGCTGAGGATGGGGTACTGATCGACCCAGTGCGCGAGGTAGTCACAGAATTCCTCGGCATTGAACGACTTGCCCTCGGAATCCAGGTGGTAGCGGCCATCGCGGTAGAACTCGGAGGCGGCGCAGTCGAGGCCCAGCCAGATGTCGCGCCCGGCCTTGAACCCGGCCTGATGGATCGCTTCGAGGATGGTCTCCACCGCGGCCGAGTTGGACTCCAGGTTGGGCGCGAACCCGCCCTCGTCGCCCACGCCGGTGCCCAGGCCGCGCTGGTTGAGCACCTTCTTCAGTGCGTGAAAGACCTCGGCGCCGTAGCGCACCGCTTCGCGCACGCTGGGGGCGCCCACCGGCAGGATCATGAACTCCTGCATGTCGACGCTGTTGTCGGCATGCTCACCGCCGTTGACGATGTTCATCATCGGCACCGGCAGCAGATGCGCATCCGGCCCGCCGACCGTCTCGAACAGCGGGCGCTCGGCATCGGCTGCGCGGGCATGGGCCACGGCCATGGACACCGCCAGCAGAGCGTTGGCGCCCAGGCGCGACTTGTTCTCGGTGCCGTCCAGCTCCAGCATGCGCTGGTCGACCGCGGTCTGGTCAGCCTCCATGCCGCGCAGGGCGTCGCGGATCTCGCCGTTCACATGGCCCACCGCCTTCTCCACGCCCTTGCCGCCGTAGCGGGCCGCGGCGTCGCGCAGTTCCAGGGCCTCGCGCGCCCCGGTGGAAGCCCCCGACGGCACCGACGCCCGCCCGGTCGCACCGGAGGCCAGGACGACGTCGGCTTCCACCGTCGGGTTGCCGCGGGAATCAATGATCTCGCGCGCGTGGATCTCGGCAATCTGGGACATGCTCGTACTCTCTCCTTGACTCGTTCGATTCGGGGCCGGCCGCCCCCGGGGGTCATCCCGGGGTCAGCCCAGGCCGTATTCGGCTTCCGCCAGCGGACGCGACTTGGTCGCCTCGTCCAGCGCCTTCAGGGTTTCCAGCAGCTCGCGCATGCGCGGCAGCGGCCAGGCATTGGGGCCATCCGACAGCGCGTTCGCGGGATCGGGGTGGGTCTCCATGAACAGCCCGGAGATACCGCTGGCCACGGCCGCACGGGCCAGCACCGGCACGTATTCGCGCTGCCCGCCGGAGCTGGCACCCTGCCCGCCCGGCTGCTGCACCGAGTGGGTGGCGTCGAACACCACCGGGGCGCCGGTGCGGCGCATGTCGGCCAGGCCGCGCATGTCGGAGATCAGGGTGTTGTAGCCGAAGGACACCCCGCGCTCGCAGACCATCACCGACTCGTTGCCGGCCTCGCGCGCCTTGTCCACCACGTTGCCCATGTCCCAGGGGGCCATGAACTGGCCCTTCTTGATGTTCACCGGGAGCCCCTGACGGGCCACGTTCTGGATGAAATTGGTCTGGCGGCACAAAAACGCCGGGGTCTGCAGCACGTCCACCACCGCGGCGACCTCCGCCAGCGGGGTGTCCTCGTGCACGTCGGTCAGCACCGGCACGCCCATGCGCTCGCGCACCGATTCGAGGATACGCAGCCCCTCCTCCATGCCCGGGCCGCGATAGCTGCGGGTGGAGGACCGGTTGGCCTTGTCGAAGGACGACTTGTAGATGAACGGAATCCCCAGCTCGCGCGTGAGCTCGGCGAGCTGCCCCGCGGTTTCCTCGGCCATGGCCTCCGATTCGATCACGCAGGGACCGGCGATCAGGAAGAACGGCCGGTCCAGGCCCACGGAGAAACCGCACAGTTCCATCAACCTGCCTCCCGTCAATCGGTCAGCGCCGCGCCCACATCCGGCGCGCGCTCGTTCTGGTAGTCCCGCGCCGCACGGACGAAGCCGGCGAACAGCGGGTGTCCGTCGCGCGGCGTGGAGGTGAACTCGGGGTGGAACTGACAGCCGACGAACCACGGATGTTCCGGAAGCTCCACCGCCTCCACCAGTTCCCCGGACTCGGACAGCCCGGAGATCACCAGCCCGGCCTGCTCCAGACGCGCGCGGTAGGCGTTGTTGAATTCGTAACGGTGGCGGTGGCGCTCCTCGATGCGACTGGTGCCGTAGGCCGCGGCGATGCGCGAGCCCTCGGTCAGGCAGGCGGTCTGCGCACCCAGGCGCATGGTGCCGCCCAGATCGCTTTCGGCATCGCGATGTTCGATCCGCCCCTCGCGGTCCTGCCATTCGGTGATCAGCGCGATCACCGGATGCGGAGTATCGGGCGCGAACTCGGTGGAATGTGCCCCGTTGAGGCCGGCCACGTTGCGGGCGTATTCGATCACCGCCACCTGCATGCCGAGGCAGATGCCCAGATACGGGATGCCCTCCTCGCGCGCATGGCGTACCGCCTCGATCTTGCCCTCGACGCCGCGTTCGCCAAAGCCGCCCGGCACCAGGATCGCATCCAGCCCTTCAAGCTCCGCGCGTGCCTCGGGGGTGTCGCCCTCCAGCTTTTCCGAATCCAGGTAGCGGATGCGCACCCGGGTGCCGACCTCGATGCCCGCATGGGTCAGGGCCTCGTTGACCGACTTGTACGACTCGGTCAGCTCGACGTACTTGCCGACCATGCCGACCGTAACCTCCGACTCGGGGAACTCCATGGCGTTGACCACGTGCTTCCAGTCGGACAGGTCGGCGACCGGCAGATCCTCGATGTGCAGCTTGCGCAGCACGATCTCGTCGAGCTTCTGCGAATGCAGCCACAGCGGGATCTTGTAAATGTTGTCGACGTCCACCGCAGAGATGACCGCCTTTTCCTCGACGTTGGTGAACAGCGCCATCTTGCGCCGTTCCCCTTCGGGGATCGCCTGACTCGAGCGGCACAGCAGGATGTCCGGCTGGATGCCGATGGAACGCAGTTCCTTGACCGAATGCTGGGTCGGCTTGGTCTTGATCTCGCCGGCGGCGTCGATATAGGGGACCAGGGTCAGGTGCATGAACAGCGCGTTGTCGCGCCCCAGCTCCACGCCCATCTGGCGGATCGCCTCGAGGAACGGCAGGGACTCGATGTCGCCCACCGTGCCGCCGATCTCGATCAGTGCGATGTCGGCGTCATCCGCCCCTTCGCGGATCGAGCGCTTGATCTCGTCGGTGATGTGCGGAATGACCTGCACCGTGCCGCCCAGATAGTCGCCGCGGCGCTCCTTGCGGATTACGTTCTCGTAGATCTGGCCGGTGGTGAAATTGTTGTGCCGCGAGGTGCGGATGCGCACGAAGCGCTCGTAGTGCCCGAGATCCAGGTCGGTCTCGGCCCCGTCATGGGTGACGAACACCTCGCCATGCTGGAACGGACTCATGGTCCCCGGATCGACGTTGATGTAGGGGTCCAGCTTCATCAGCGTGACCTTCAGGCCACGCGCCTCGAGGATCGCCCCCAGAGAGGCGGATGCAATACCTTTGCCCAGAGACGAAACCACGCCTCCGGTGATAAACACGAATCGCGTCATGCGGGAAACCTGGCCGGGACCGACGGGGGTCAAAATGCCCGCAAAGGGTACCAGACCCCCCGTTTTCGCTCAATCGCGAACGCGCCCCGCGGGGCGCCTGCGGGCCCGTCATGGCGGGGCTGCGGCGCCTCGGCCCGAACCTGCGACGCAGCTCACGGGGGGCCGCCGTCATCCGGTCCGCGCGGCCACAGCACGGCACGCACCTCGCCCCCCGGCGGGCGCAGCAGCGGGATGCGCGCACGCCGCCATGGCGGAATCCCGCGCTCCTGCATCAGCGACTTCAGCCGCCGGTGCCGGCCGCCCGCCGGCACCCGTTCACCACCCTGGCGGAACACCACCTCCACCGCCCCGGCCAGCAGCGGATCGGCGAACGCCGGATGCTCGCGGGTCAGCACCCGGCCATCGGGCAGACGCAGCCGCTGCTGGCCGGCCGGCCACGGGATGGGCGACGCGGGCTCCGTCTCCGGCGGATCCAGATACAGCGCATCGCGGTAGCGCCGCAGGCAGCCCTCGTCCCAGTCCAGCCGCGGCTGGCGATCCTCGCCGGCCGCCTGCGCCTGACGCAGGAATTCCGCCAGCCGCCTGTGGCCCGGCGGGCGCAGGCCGTGTTCCCGGATCCAGTGACGCAGGAGGGCGCTCCGGCGTCCCGGTTCCAGCGGCCGCAGGACGGACAGCGGCAGGCATTCACCGGCCCCGGCGCCCGCCAGGTGGCGCGCGAGAACGGCGTCCTCCCCGTCGGCCACCCCGGCCTGCCAGCGCGCGGCCCGCGCCAGCCCGGCCGACGCAGCAAACCGTTCATTGAGCCGGGGCAGGATCTCGCGGCGCAGGAAGTTGCGGTCGAACCCCGGATCGGCGTTGGTGGGATCCTCCATCCAGGTCAGCCCCTCGCTCCGTGCCCGCGCCGCCACGGCTGCATCCGCCACGTCCAGCAGCGGGCGCGCCAGCCAGCCCTCGCCTTCGCGGCGCCACGGGGGCATGCCACGCAGGCCCAGCGGACCGCTGCCGCGCAGGGCCGCGAGCAGGAAGGTCTCGGCCTGATCCCCGGCATGATGCGCGGTGACCACCACCCCGGTCGGCCCCAGGCCCTCGCGCAGCAGCGCATAGCGGGCGTGCCGGGCCGCGGCCTCCACCCCGTCCGCGCGGGTCTCGAGGGGACCGACCGCGCGGTGCTCGACATGCAGACCCAGCGAATGCGCCACCGCACGGCAGTGTTCCGCCTGGGCCGCGGACTGCGCGTGCAACCCGTGGTCCACGTGCCAGGCTTCGGGATCGGGATGCCCGACAGCTCGACAGGTCGCGGTCAGGGCATGCAGCAGGACGCTGGAATCGCGACCGCCGCTGAAGGCGACGCGCAGCGGGCCGCCCGCGGGACACTCCTCGAGGAACCGCCGCAGCGCGACGTCAACGGGATCAGGCGCCGGCTTCCTGGAAGGCACCGTAGTCCATCAGCCGGCGGTAACGCCGCTCCAGGCGCTTGCCCGGGTCCAGCCGCTCCAGCCCGCCCAGGGTCTCGGCCAGCGCCGCACGCAGATGCTCCGCCATGGTCTCCGGATCACGGTGGGCGCCGCCCAGGGGTTCGTCAATCACCCGGTCGATCAGCCCCAGGTCCTTCAGCCGCCCGGAGGTGATCCCCAGCGCCTCGGCGGCCTCGGCGGCCTTCTCCGAGCTCTTCCACAGGATGGAGGCGCAGCCTTCCGGCGAGATCACCGAATAGGTCGAGTACTGCAGCATGAGCGTCGCGTCGCCCACGCCGATCGCCAGCGCACCGCCGGAGCCGCCCTCGCCGATCACCGTGGCGATGATCGGGGTGTCCAGCCGCGCCATCACCCGCAGGTTGCGCGCGATCGCCTCGCTCTGCCCCCGCTCCTCGGCCCCCACGCCGGGGTAGGCGCCCGGGGTGTCGATGAAGGTGAACACCGGCATGCGGAAGCGCTCGGCCATCTCCATCAGGCGCAGGGCCTTGCGATAGCCCTCCGGACGCGGCATGCCGAAATTGCGCTGCACCTTGTCCCGGGTCTGGCGGCCCTTCTGGTGGCCGATGATCATCACCGGCCGCCCGTCGAAGCGGGCCATGCCGCCGACGATCGCGGGATCATCGGCATAGGCGCGGTCGCCGTGCAGTTCCTCGAATTCCTCGAACAGCGCCGGGATGTAGTCGAGCAGATACGGACGCCGGGGATGACGCGACAGCTGGGCGATCTGCCAGGGCGTGAGCTTGGCGAAGATGCTTTCGGTCAGCGACTGGCACTTGTCCTGCAGCCGCTGGACCTCTTCCTGGATGTTGACCTCGGTGTCGTCGCTCACGTACTGCAGGTCGCGGATGCGGGCCTCCAGTTCGGCGATCGGCTGTTCGAAGTCGAGAAATTCCGGGTTCATGCAAGGATTCCAGTCAGTCACGTTCGGGGTGGCGAGTTTAACGAATCGGCGCGATCTACGCTGGCCGGCAGCGGGCCCCGCCGGCCGGGCCTAGCCCCGCTGGTAGAGCAGGCGCGCCTCGCAGGAAGGACCCAGGGTCTGCTGGATGCCGCGCAGCAGGGCCTCGTTCGGCAGGATGCGCCAGTCCTGCGGCACCTTCAGTTCCGCCTCCATGCCGTCGCGGCGATAGCGCAGGCGCAGCGGGCAGCCGGGCGGGGCACCCTCTTCGTCCGCCTCCGGCGCGCCGCCACTGCCATTGCCGTTGCCGCGCCCGGCCGGTCGGTGCTCCTGCAGCAGGCCGTGCAGCCCGGCGATCTGCTCCGGCCGGACCTCGCGCAGGTCCAGACACAGCGCGCGTGCCCACTGCGCGCGCGCCTCGTCCAGGGTCAGGACCCGGCGCGCGCGCATGCGCACCCCGCCGGCATAGTCGTCCAGGGTCACCGTGCCTTCGGCCACCAGCAGGCTGTCCGGCTCGAGCCGGTCGCGGTACTGGTTGAAATCGTCGTTGAACAGCACCAGCTCAGCGCGCCCGCTGCGGTCATCCAGGGTCGCCACGCCCATGCGCCCGCTGTTGGTGTTGCGTACCCGCACGCCCACCACCAGCCCGGCGATGCGCACGGTCTCCTGGCGTCCGCGCCCGCGGTTCTCGCCCTCGTCGGGGCGCTGTTCCAGTTTCGCCTCCAGCTCGGCCAGGCTGGTGCCGGTCAGGCTGCGCAGCTCCCCGCGATAGCGCTCCACCGGGTGCCCGGTCAGATACAGCCCGAGGGTCTCTTTCTCCCCGCGCAGCCGGTCATCGTCCTCCATCTCCGGCTGCGTCTCGCTCTCCGGCACCACCGCGGCCGCCGGGTCGCCGAACAGATCCACCACGCCGAGGCTGGCATTGCGTTCGGTCTGTTCCGCCGCGGCTACCGCGGTGGGGATGTCGGCCAGCAGGGTCGCGCGGTTGGCCCCCAGCGAATCCAGCGCACCGGCCCGCACCAGGGTCTCCAGCACCCGCTTGTTGAGCTTGCCCAGATCCACCCGCTGGCACAGATCCACCAGCCCGTGGAACGGCCCGCCCTCGTTGCGTGCCTTCAGCAGGGTCTCGATCGCGGACTCGCCGACGCCCTTGATCGCCCCCAGCCCGTACACCACCGTGCGCGCGTCCTGCACGGTAAAGCGGTAGTCCGACTGGTTCACGTCCGGCGGCAGCACCGCCAGCTCCATGCTGCGGCATTCCTCGATCAGGCCGACCACCTTGTCGGTGTTGTCCATGTCCGCGGACAGCACCGCCGCCATGAACGGCGCCGGATAATGCGCCTTGAGCCAGGCGGTCTGATAGGCCACCAGGGCATAGGCCGCGGAGTGCGACTTGTTGAAGCCGTAGCCGGCGAACTTCTCCACCAGGTCGAAGATGTAGGTCGCGGTGTGCTCCTCCACCCCGCGTTCCACCGCACCATTGACGAAGATCTCGCGCTGCTTGGCCATCTCCTCGGGCTTCTTCTTGCCCATCGCGCGGCGCAGCAGGTCGGCACCGCCCAGGGTGTAGCCGGCCAGCACCTGGGCGATCTGCATCACCTGCTCCTGGTACAGGATCACGCCGTAGGTCGGCTTGAGCACCGGCTCCAGATCCGGGTGCGGGTATTCCACCTCGGAGCGCCCGTGCTTGCGGTCGATGAAGTCGTCCACCATCCCCGACTGCAGCGGCCCCGGGCGGTACAGCGCCACCAGCGCGATGATGTCCTCGAAGCTGTCCGGCTGCAGACGCCGGATCAGGTCCTTCATGCCACCGGATTCCAGCTGGAACACCGCGGTGGTCTGATAGCCCTTGAGCAGTCGAAAAGTCTCCGGGTCGTCCAGCGGCACGCCCTCCAGATCGATCTCGATCTCCGGATCCATGCGCTTCAGGTTCTGCACCGCCCAGTCGATGATGGTCAGCGTGCGCAGCCCGAGAAAGTCGAACTTGACCAGGCCCACCGCCTCGACATCGTCCTTGTCGAAATGGGTCACCAGCGAGCCGCCATCATCTTCGCAGTACAGCGGAGAGAAGTCGGTCAGCGCCGACGGCGCGATCACCACCCCGCCGGCGTGCTTGCCGGCGTTGCGGGTCAGTCCTTCCAGTTTCATCGCCAGATCGATGATCGCGCGGACCTCCTCGTCCTCGTCGTACTGCGCCTTGAGGTCCTCGCTCTCGGTCAGGGCCTTCTCCAGGGTCATGCCCAGCTCGAACGGGATCAGCTTGGCGATGCGGTCGACGAAGCCGTAGCCGTGCCCCAGCACGCGCCCGACGTCGCGTACCACCGCCTTGGCCGCCATGGTGCCGTGGGTGATGATCTGCGAGACCTTGTCACGGCCGTAGCGCTCGGCCACGTATTCGATCACGTCGTCGCGCTTCTCCATGCAGAAGTCGACGTCGAAGTCGGGCATGGAGACCCGTTCGGGATTGAGAAACCGCTCGAACAGGAGCTCGTAACGCAATGGATCCAGGTCGGTAATTCCCAGCACGTAGGCCACCAGCGAGCCGGCACCGGAACCGCGCCCCGGCCCCACCGGGATCCCGTTGTCCTTCGCCCACTGGATGAAGTCGGCCACGATCAGGAAGTAGCCGGGGAAGCCCATCTGGCAGATCACGTCCAGCTCGCGCGTCAGCCGCGCCTCGTAGTCCGCGGTGTCGGCGAACTGGAAGCGCTCCAGGCGTGCACGCAGCCCCTGATCGGAGATCTCGCGCAGATGCTGCTCCACCGTGCGGCCTTCGGGCACCGGGAAATCCGGCAGCACCGACTCCCCGAGCGTCAGGCGCACGCTGCAGCGCCGGGCGATGGCCACGCTGTTGGCCAGGGCCTCGGGGATGTCCTCGAACAGCGCGGCCATCTCCTCCGGCGTGCGCAGGTACTGCTGCTCGGAGTAGCGCCGCGGCCGGCGCGCGTCGTCCAGGGTGTGGCCGTCGTGGATGCACACCCGCGCCTCGTGGGCCTCGAAGTCCTCGCCGCTGAGAAAACGCACGTCGTTGGTGGCGACCACCGGCAGTCCGTGGCTCTCGGCCGCGCCAATCGCGGCCTCGATCCAGGCCTCCTCGCCCGGCCGCCCGGTGCGCGTGAGCTCCAGATAGAAGCGCCCGGGGAAACGCTCCAGCCACGGCTGCAGCACGGGCTCGGCAAGGGCCTGCGCGACCCCGCTGCCACTGACGAACAGCCCGTCGATGGTTCCCGACAGGGCGATCAGCCCCTCCGCCGCGCCGCCATCCAGCCAGGCGCAGTCGATCCGCGGCACGCCCTTCTCCTGACCCTCCTGCCAGGCGCGCGAGATCAGCCGCGTCAGGTTGCGATAGCCGGCATCGTTCTGCGCCAGCAGGGTCATGCGCGCCGGGGTGCCATCGGCGCGCGCGTCGCGCACCAGCACGTCCGCGCCCACGATCGGCTGCACGCCGGCGCCGATCGCCGCCTTGTAGAACTTCACCAGCCCGAACAGGTTGCAGTGATCGGTGACCGCCACCGCCGGCATGCCGGCCGCGGCCACGCTCTGCACCAGCGGCTTCAGACGCACCAGGCCATCGATCAGGGAATACTCCGAGTGCACCCGCAGGTGCACGAACCCCGGATCAAGCAGCGGATCCTGCAGCCCGGCGTCGGCGATCGTGGCGGGGGAGTCGGTCACGCGTGCCCCCGTTCTTCCGCAGCCGGTTGCGCAGCAGCCGCCAGCGCGCGCGCCACCGGGCCGAAGCTGCGCCGATGCGCGGGACACGGCCCGTGGCGTTCCAGGGCCGCGCGGTGCGCGGCGGTCGGGTAGCCGGCATGGCGGTCGAAGCCGTATTCCGGCCATTGCTCGTGCAGCGCGCGCAACTCGCGATCGCGCGCCACCTTGGCAATCACCGAAGCGGCGCTGATCGCGGCCACGCTGCCATCACCGCCCACGCGGGCCTCGGCGGTCCACGGGCCCTCCGGGGTGAAACGGCCGTCCACCAGCAGATGCACCGGCGCCGGATCCAGGGCCTGCACCGCCCGCTGCATCGCCAGCAGGGTCGCGCGATGGATGTTCAGATGATCGATCTCGGCCGCCTCGGCGCGCCCCAGGGCCCAGGCCAGGGCACCGTCGCGGATCCGCTCGTCCAGGGCCTCGCGCCGGCGCGCGGTGAGTTTCTTGGAATCGGTCAGACCGGGGGCATCGAAGCCTTCCGGCAGGATCACCGCCGCGGCCACCACCGGCCCGGCCAGCGGCCCGCGACCCACCTCGTCGACGCCCGCGACCCCGTCTGCCCCGCCTGTCTTGCCGCTCATGAAGCCGCTCCCGATGTCCGCACGCCGTGTTCCCGGACGATGCCCCGCACGCCATCCGGGGGATCCGTTACAATGGCGCCGAAATCCTAGCACAGCCCCCTCCGGACCGAGCATCCCGACCATGTCCCAGAATCCCCTGCGCTGCGCCGCCGTCGGTGTTGGCCATCTCGGCCGCTGGCATGCGGCCAAATACGCGGCACTGCCCGACACCGAACTGGTGGCGGTGGCCGATGCCGACCCCGAAACCGCCCGCCGTGTCGCCGCCGAGCACGGCTGTGCGGCCGAGACCGACCACCGCGCCCTGATCGGCCGGGTGGACGCGGTCTCCATCGCCGCGCCCACCACCCTGCACTACGCGATCGCCCGCGACTTCATCGAGGCCGGCTGCCACGTGCTGGTGGAGAAGCCCGTGACCGCGACACTGGACGAGGCCGAGGCCCTCAACCGGCTGGCCGAAGAACGCGGCGTGGTACTGCAGGTCGGGCATCTGGAACGCTTCAACGCGGCCCTGCGCCAGCTGACCGAGAATCCGCTGCACCCGCGCTTCATCGAGTCGCACCGACTGGCGCCGTACAAGCCGCGCGCCACCGACGTCTCGGTGGTGCTGGACCTGATGATCCACGACATCGACATCATCCTGGCCCTGGTCGACTCGCCGCTGGCCGAGATCCGCGCTTCCGGCGCCCGGGTCCTGACCGGCGACATCGACATCGCCAATGCGCGCCTGGAGTTCGAGGACGGCTGCGTGGCCAACGTCACCTCCAGCCGTATCAGCACCAAATCCGAGCGGCGCATGCGCATCTTCCAGTCGCATGCCTACGCCTCGGTGGACTTCCAGAACCGCATCCTGTCGTTCAACCACCTGGGTGACGTCGATCCCGAAACCGGGGCGCCCGAGATCCACCGCGACGAGCGCGTGTTCGACGAGGCCGATGCCCTGCTCGCCGAAATCCGCGCGTTCGTGGCCGCCGCGCGCGGCGACGCCCCGGTCCTGGTCAGCGGCCGCGACGGACAGCGCGCGCTGGAGACCGCCAGCCGCATCACCGAACTGGTGCAGGCCAATCTCAACGTGATGGGCCGCGCCGACGGCCCGCACTCCGCAATCGAATCCGCAACAGGAGCCCGCCCGTGATCCCCATGGTCGACCTGCAGCGTCAGTACCAGACGCTGCGCACCGAGATCGATGCCGCCCTGCAGGAAGTCCTCACCGGCGCCCGTTTCATCCTCGGGCCCAACGTCCAGGCGCTGGAAGAGGAGCTGGCCGACTACCTCGGCGTGGAACACGCCATCACCTGCGCCTCCGGCACCGACGCCCTGCAACTGGCGCTGCATGCCGCGGGCGTCGGGCCCGGTGACGAGATCATCACCACGCCGTTCACCTTCATCGCGACCGCCGAGGCCATCCGCTATCTGGGCGCCGAGCCGGTGTTCATCGACATCGACCCGCGGACCTTCAATCTGGACCCGGAGCAGATCGAGGCGGCGATCAGCCCGCGCACCCGGGCCGTGCTGCCGGTGCATCTGTTCGGCCAGCCGGCCGATCTGCCGCGCATCCGCGAGATCGCCGAGCGCCACAAGCTGCTGGTCATCGAGGACTGCGCGCAGTCCTTCGGCGCCAGCATCGACGGCGCGCAGACCGGTTCCACCACCGCGTTCGGGGCGTTCAGCTTCTTCCCCAGCAAGAACCTCGGCGCCTTCGGCGACGGCGGGCTGGTGACCACCTCCTGTCCGTCCTCCGCCGAGGCCCTGCGCCGCCTGCGCAACCACGGCTCCAGCGTCCGCTATTACCACGACGAGATCGGCTACAACTCGCGCCTGGACGAGATGCAGGCGGCGATCCTGCGCTGCAAGCTGCCGCACATCGACCACTACAACGCCGAGCGCCGGCGCGTGGCTGCGCGCTACAGCAAGGGGCTGAAGGACCTGCCGCTGGAGACCCCGCACGAGGACGGGATCGGCGTGCACGTGTATCACCAGTACACCCTGCTGACCGATCACCGCGAGGCGCTGATGAGCGCGCTCACCGAGGACGGCATCGCCAACGCGATCTACTACCCGGTGCCGCTGCACCAGCAGAAGGCCTTTGCCGAGCCCGACGGCGAGCCCGAATCCCTGCCGGTGACCGAATCGGTGGCCGCGCGCTGCCTGTCCCTGCCGATCTTCCCCGAACTGGAAGACGCGCAGGTCGACCGCATCGTCGAACGGATCCGCCGCACACTGTCATGACCCGCGAGGTCGTCGTCTGCGCCGGCGAGAGCTCCGGCGACGCCCTGGGGGCGGGGCTGGTGCGGGAACTCGCCGGCCACGCGGACGACCTGCGTTTCTCCGGGATGGGCGGCGAACGCATGCGCGCCGCCGGCGTGGACACCCGCATCGACGTGGAAGAACTGGCGGTGGTCGGGCTGGTCGACGTACTGGTCAACTACCCCCGCCTGCGGCGGCTGTTCCGACGCATGTGCGACCACCTCGAGACCACCCGCCCCGCGCTGCTGGTGCTGGTCGACTACGTCGAGTTCAACCTGCGCCTGGCCGCGCATGCCAAACGCCTGGGCATCCCGGTGCTGTTCTACGTCAGCCCGCAGCTGTGGGCCTGGCGCAGCGGCCGCATCCGCCGCATCCGGCGCCATGTCGACGCCATGGCCGTGCTGTTCCCGTTCGAGACCGCCATCTACGAACGCGCCGGCGTGCCGGTACGCTACGTCGGCAACCCGCTCGTTGACCACGTGCAGGCGCCGGAACCACCCCTGCGCGAACGCCTGGGCGTCGCGCCGGATACCCGAATCATCGGCCTGCTGCCGGGCAGTCGCGGCGGCGAGCTCAAGCGCCACTGGCCCCTGCTGCTGGAAACCGCCCGCCGCCTGCACCACCGGCACCCGGATCTGCGCTTCGCGGTGGGTCTCGCCCCCGGGGTCACCGCCGAGCGCCTGGCCGGGCTGGCCCCGCCGCCCGCCGGGCACGACGAGAGCGCCGGCACACCGCCGCTGGACTACGTCGGGGGCGAGGACGGGACCCACGCGGTGATGGCCGGCGCCGACCTGCTGCTGACCGCCTCCGGTACTGCCACCCTGGAGGCCGGCCTGCTGCGGGCGCCGATGCTGGTGTTCTACCGCATGGGCGCACTGTCGCATTTCGTGTTCCGCCGCCTGGTGCACCTGGAGCACATCGCGCTGGTCAACATCGTCGCCGAGGAAGGGGTCGTCCCCGAATACCTGCAGCACGACGCGAACCCGCAACGCCTCACCGACGACGCCGACGCCCTGCTGCGGAAACCGCAACGCCTGGAGGCGATGCGCGAGCGCCTGTCACGGGTACGGGAAAGACTGGGCGACGGCGGCGCGGATCGCCGCGTGGCCGCGGCGGCCGCCGAGATGCTGGAGCACGGACACCTGCTGCCCGCCGACTGACGCACCGTGCGGGCTCGGCGCGTTTGCCCCTGGATGCCGGGATGCCGGGGCCCGACCCATACGCCGTGTGCCCCGTGCGGTACCCCCTCAGGAGCGCGCTTGCGCGCGAAAACCGCGGTCAGTGCTGGCGACCACCCCGCAGGATGCCGCGCCGCGACCCCTGGACGAAGTGGATCAGATCGCGCACCTCGGGGATATCGGTCTCCGCCAGCATCTCGTCGAGATGCGATTCGCGCCCGGCGCGCCCGCGCATGCCGCGGATGAACACCCGATGCAGCCCCTGGATCGCCTCGTCGCTGAACCCGTTGCGGCGCAGCCCGATCTTGTTGATCCCGATCAGCCGCGCGTAGTTGCCGCTGGCCAGACAGTACGGCGGCAGATCGCGGTTCAGGGCCGAGCCCATGCTGGTGAACGCGAAGGTCCCCACGCGGCAGAACTGGTGCACCAGGGTAAAGCCGCCCAGAGTGGCCTTGTCGTGGATCTCCACGTGGCCGGCCAGCGAGGTGGCATTGGAGAAGATGATCTCGCTGCCGATGGTGCAGTCATGGGCGATGTGCACGTAGGCCATGATCAGGTTGTCATGGCCGATCACCGTCTCGCCCAGTCCCTTGGCGGTTCCGCGGCTGAGGGTCACCGACTCACGGATCACGTTGCGGTCGCCGATCACCAGGCGGGTCGGCTCGCCGCGATAACTGGTGTCCTGCGGCTCCTCGCCGATCGAGGAGAACTGGAAGATACGGTTGTCGCGGCCGATCTCGGTCGGCCCGTTGATCACCACGTGCGGCCCGACTCGGGTCCCCGCGCCGATGCGCACGTTCGGGCCGATCACCGAGAACGGTCCGACTTCCACCGAGCTGTCGAGCTCGGCGCTCGGATGGATGTCCGCCCGCGAATCGATCACGCGTCGATTTCCTTGCCCGCACACATCAGTTCAGCGGTGGCGCAGATCTCGTCTTCCACCTTCGCCTCGGCATCGAAGCGCCAGATCCCGCGCACCGTGCGCGTCAGCTCCACCCGCAGATCCAGCTGATCGCCGGGCACCACCTGGCGGCGGAAACGCGCCTGGTCGATGCCCACGAACAGGTAGAGCTGCTGCTTGTCCTGATTGACGCCGCGCGCCTCCTCGGTCTTGAACGCCAGCAGCCCGGTCGCCTGGGCCAGGGCCTCGAGGATCAGCACCCCCGGCATCACCGGCTTGACCGGGAAATGCCCCTGAAAGAACGGCTCGTTGATGCTGACGTTCTTCAGCCCGACCAGGTGCTCGCCGGGTTCGCATTCCACCACCCGGTCCACCAGCAGGAACGGGTAACGGTGAGGGAGGTACTGCATGATCTGCTGAACGTCGAGGGCATCCACGGGGCGTATCCTGTTTTCTTGTCCTGGTGATGTTGTTTCGGGCCGCCGGATGCCCTGCTGCTCATGTGTCGCGCGCGCGTCGGCCCAGGCGCCGCAGGCGGGCCAGGGTCCGGTTCCACAGTCGGGCCTCCTGATGCGGAACGCCCGAGGCGTAATGCCCGGCCTGCTCGATGCTGCGGGTGACCAGGGTCATCGCGTGAATCGTCACGTGGTCGGCGATGCTCAGATGGCCGAGGATCCCCGCCCCGCCGCCGATGGCACAATGCCGGCCGATGCGGGCACTGCCCGCGATACCGACACAGCCGGCAATCGCCGTATGGTCTCCAATCTCGACGTTATGGGCAACATGAACCAGGTTGTCGATCTTCACGCCGTGACCAATCCGGGTGTCTTCCACGGCCCCGCGATCGATCGTGCAGTTGGCCCCGATCTCCGCATCATCACCCACGCGGACCCCGCCCAGCTGCTCGATCTTGAGCCAGGTGCCGTCTTCCGGCGCGAAGCCGAAACCGTCGGCCCCGATGACCGTCCCGGCGTGCACCAGACAGCGCTCGCCCAGCACCACGCCGTCGAGTACCCGCACGCCGGGATGCAGGAAGCTGCCCGCGCCGATCACCGCGTCGCGGCCGACATGCGCCTGCGCCTCCACCACGGCACCGGATTCCAGGCGGGCACCCGCGCCGACGACCGCGCCGGCAGCGACCGTCGCGGCGGGATCGACCCGTGCCGACGGATCGACAACCGCCGAAGGCGCAATGCCCGGCTCACGCGCGCGGCGCGTTGCGGCCAGCATCTGGCTCACACGCGCATAGGCCGGATAAACCGCCGCCACGCGGATGCGCACCGCCCCCGCCGGCAGAACCGCGGCAGGCAGATCGGCGGGAATCAGCAGGGCCCCGGCGCGCGAGTCCGCCAGCCCGTCCGGCAATGCATCGGCGCGCACCACGAACGCCAGCTGATCCGGTGCCGCACGCGCCGGGGAGGCCAGTCCGCGGATACGCCGCGCACCGTCGCCCTCCAGCTCGCCCCCGACCCGACGCGCCAGGGCCGCGGTCTCGATGCCGTCCGGATCACTCACGCTGCATCGCGGCCAGCACGTCGTCGGTGATGTCCACGCGATCCGAGGCGTAGAGCACGTTGCGCTCGGTCAGGATCACGTCGATGTCGCGCTCGCGCGCCAGCTCGGCGATCGCGTCGTTGATGCGCCGCTGCAGGCGCGACAGTTCCTCGTTGCGGCGCACGTTGAGGTCCTCGGAAAAGCTCTCCTGGGCGCGCCGGAACTCGCGCGAACGGGCCGAGAACTCGCGCTCCAGCGCGGCCCGTTCGGACGGGTCCATCATGTCGCCCTCGCGCTCCAGGCGATCGCGCAGCCGCTGCAGTTCCTCGCGTTCGGCCACCAGCTCGGAATCGCGCGGGGAAAACTCCTCCTCCAGCTCGCGCATCGCCTGTTCGGCCTGCGGCGAATCCTCCAGGATCCGGTTCATGGTCACGTAACCCACGGTCTGCGCGTCGGCCATCGCGGGCACTGCCGTCCAGCCCGCCACCACCAGTGCGAAACCGATCCCGGCCGTTATCCAGGCCTTCATGCCGCCTCCCGGGGCATTGCCGCCCCCGTGCTTGTCACTGCGGTTGTGCTCGTTCAGAAGCCCGCGCCCAGCTGGAACTGGAAGCTCTGGGTATCGTCACCCGGCTCGTCGTTCAGCGGCTCGGCCACGCTGAAGCTCAGCGGCCCCACCGGCGAGAACCAGGTCAGCGCCAGTCCCGCCGCCGCGCGCAGCTCGCCCACGTCGAAATCGCCCGGCTCGTTGAACACGTTGCCGGCGTCCACGAAGGTACTCATGCGGATCGCATCGTTATCCGCGGCGAACGGGGCCGGGAAGAACAGCTCGCCGGACACCGTGGTCCGCAGGCGCCCGCCATAGGGATCATCGTTGCTGTCGCGCGTGGCCGGCTGCCCGTTGCGCAGCGGCCGCAGGTCGCCCAGACGGTTGGCCTCGTAGCCGCGCACCGACTGGATCCCGCCGGCAAAGAACCGTTCGAAGAACGGCAGTTCGTCGCTGCCGAACCCGTCGCCGTAACCGATGCCTCCGGAAACGGAGAAGCTGAAACGCTCGCTCAGGCGGAACAGCTCCTCGCCGGAATAGGTCAGCTTGTAGAACTCGCGATCACTGCCGGGAATCGCCAGCTCCATCCCGATCCGGTGCCGCCGGCCCTCGCTGGCGAAGGTCGTCGAATCCCGCGTGTCGTGGATGAAGCTGGTCTCCAGCTTGACCAGGTTGGCCGTGTCACCGAACTCGTCCAGTTCGTCGCGGATCTCCACCGGCGTGCCCGTACGCCCGCCGGTGTGGTCCACGGTATTGACCGCAATGTGCTCGAATCCCGGCCGGATGCGCACCCGGTCCACCTCCGACAGCGGGATCCCGTAGGTCACGTTGAACCCGTAGCGGTCGGTGGAATAACGCGAGATGTTCGCCGCTTCGGCGTCCACTTCGCGGTAGAACACCGAGAAACCGCGGCTGGCCCCGGCCGGCGTGTAATGCGGGTTCGTCAGGTTCATGCGGAAAACCCGGTTCACGTCGGAGGTGCTGATCTCCGTGGAAAACCGGTTGCCGGTGCCGAGGAAGTTGTCCTGCGAGATCGAGCCGGACAGCAGCAACCCCTGGTTCTGCGAATACCCGGCGCCGATGGACAGCGCGCCGGACTGGCGTTCGGTCACGCTGATGTCGAGATCGACCTCGTCGTCCGAGCCCGGCACCCGCCGCGTTTCCACGTTCGCGCTGGCAACGAACGGCAGCCGCTGCAGGCGGATCCGCGAGCGCTCGATCAGCGCCCCGTTGTACCAGGACGACTCCATCTGCCGCAGCTCGCGGCGGTAGACGCTCTCCTGGGTGTTCTCGTTGCCGGAGATGTTGATCCGCCGCACGTACACCCGGGGACCGGGGTCCACGAAGAACGTCACCGTGACTTCACGGCTGTCCTCGTCGACATCCGGCACCGGATTGACGTTGGCAAAGGCATAACCCTCGCGCTCCAGGCGTTCCGCCATGCGCTCCGCCGACTCGGTGACCTGGCTGCGCGAGAACGGCGCGCCCAGATCCACCTCGATCAGACCCTCGAGTTCCTCCTCCGGGATGACGAAATCACCGGCCAGCGAAGTGCCGGTCAGGGTATAGGGTTCGCCCTCGTCGACATTGATGGTGATGTACAGGTCTTCGCGATTGGGCGACAGCGTGACCTGGGTGGAATCCACGTCGAACTCGAGAAAGCCGGAATCCAGGTAGCGCGAGCGCAGGGTCTCGAGGTCGCCGGAGAGCTTCTCGCGGGAATAGTCATCACGGCTGGAGAAAAACTGCCACCAGCGCGGGATCCCCGATTCGAAATCACCCTTGAGATCGCCGTCGTCGAACGCCTGGTTGCCGACCAGGTTCACGCCCCGGATCTTCGCCTGCGGCCCTTCGGTGATGTCGATGTCGACATCCACCCGGTTGCGCGCCAGGTCGACGATGTCGACGTCGATGCGCACGTTGTAGCGTCCGCGGGCGAAATACTGTTCGCGGATCTCGTTCTCGATGCGCTCCAGCAGCGTCCGGTTGAACACCCGCCCGCTGCGCAGGCCCACCGATTCCAGTGCCTCCTCCAGCGCCTCGTCGGGGATGTCGTTGTTCCCGGAGAAGCGGATCTCGTTGATCGCCGGCCGTTCGGAAACGATCACCACCAGGACGTCACCGCGCCGCGCCAGCTCCACGTCGTCGAAAAAGCCGGTGCGGAAGAGCTCGCGGATCACCTCCGGCGTCTGGCTGTCATCGAAGGTGTCACCCACCTCCACCGGGAGATAGCTCAGAGCCGTCCCCGCGGTAATGCGTTCCAGCCCTTCAATCTCGATGTCCTCGATCTGATAGGCCTGCCCCCAGGCCGGCCCCGCGAGGGTCACCAGGCCGAGCAGGGCCCATCCTTTCAAGCTTTGTCGCGCCATGCTGTCCGCCAAGTGGAGGGCGTCCGGTCCCGTTTCCGGTCAGCCGAACAACCGTGTCAAGTCGTTGTAGAAGGCGAGGATCATCAATGCCGCGATCATCAGCAACCCGATCTGCTGGCCCACGATCTGGGTCTTTTCCGACACCGGGCTCCCCTTCACGGCTTCCGCCGCGTAGTACAGCAGGTGCCCGCCGTCGAGCATCGGGATGGGCAGCAGATTGATAATCCCCAGCGACACGCTGACGATCCCGAGAAAACCGAGGAAGGCGGAGATCCCGATGACCGCGGACGTGCCGGCAAACTCGGCTATGGTAACCGGTCCGCTGATATTTTTGACCGAGGCCTCGCCGGTCACCATGCGCCAGAGGATCCCGAGGGTCAGGGTCGTGACCTCCCAGGTCCGCACCGCGCCGGAACCGACAGCCTCCACCGGCCCCTGGCGCACGATCACGCTCAGCTCGCGCATCGCCGGCTGATCCGGATCCACGCCGGCCCCGATCCGCCCGATGGTACCCTGTTCGGCCTCTACCGGCTCGGGGGTCAGCGTCACCTGTTGCCGCACCCCGTCGCGTTCCAGCGTGACGGACAGCTCGCTCCCGGCGCTGGCCCGGATACGCTCGACCCAGGCATTCCAGTCCGCGACGCCGTCGCCGTTCATCGCGACCACCCGGTCCCCGGGCTGCAGCCCGGCGCGATCGGCCGGCGAACCGGATTCGACCTGGCCGATCACGGGCTCCAGCTGCGGCCGGTACGGCGCCACGCCCAGGCGGTCGAGGAACTGTCCCTCGCCCAGCAGTTCGGCGCGGGCCGACAGATCCAGGCTGCGTTCGATCTCGCGACCGTCGGCATCGCGGACGATCAGCGGCACCGTATCACCCCGCACCGCGTGGTCAAGCAGCCGCAGGTTGGCCTGTTCCCAGTCCCCGACCTCGCGCCCGGCGATGCGCACGATCTCCTCGCCCCGCTCCAGGCCCGCTTCCGCGGCCGGCGATCCCGGGGTGATCTCGCCCACCACCGGGCGCACGCCGCCCACGCCGATCATGAACATCACCGCGAACACCGCGATCGCCAGCAGGAAGTTCGCCGCGGGGCCGGCGGACACCACGAACGTCCGCGCCCCCAGTCCCTGGCGATCGAACGCGCGGTGTTCCTCGTCCGCCGGCACCTCGCCCTCGCGACCGTCGAGCATCTTCACATAGCCGCCCAGAGGGATGGAGGCGATCGCGAATTCGGTCCGATCACGCCCGAAACGCCGCGACCACAACGGCCGCCCGAAGCCCACGGAAAAACGCAGGACCTTCACGCCCATCAGGCGGGCCGCCAGAAAATGGCCGTACTCGTGCACCGTGACGAGCACCCCGATCGCCACGACAAAGGCCAGCAGACTGGTCAGAAATCCCGTCACACCGCTTCACGCCTCCGCATGTCCAGCCAGTCCCGCGCGTGCGCTCTCGCCCGCGCGTCGGCACCCAGTACGACTTCCAGCGTCTCCGCGGGTTCCGGCTCCATCCCCTCCAGGGTCGCCTCGATCAGGGCCGGGATCGCATCAAAGGCCAGCTCGCCCGCGAGGAAGGCCTCAACCGCGATCTCGTTGGCGGCGTTCAGCACCGCGGTGGCCGTGCCCCCCTTCTCCAGCGCGCGCTGCGCCAGGCGCAAGGCCGGATAACGGGTCTCGCAGGGCTCGGAGAATTCCAGCGCCCCCATGCTGAGAAGGTCCAGTGCCTGTACACCGGAGGACATGCGTTCCGGCCACGCCAGCGCATGGGCGATCGGCGTGCGCATGTCGGGGTTGCCCATCTGCGCCAGCACCGAGCCGTCTTCATACGCCACCATGGAGTGCACGATGCTCTGCGGATGCAGCACCACCTGGATGCTCGTCGGCGGCACCGCGAACAGCCAGCAGGCCTCGATCAGCTCGAGCCCCTTGTTCATCATCGTCGCCGAGTCGACCGAGATCTTGCGACCCATGTCCCAGTTGGGGTGGGCGCAGGCCTCGTCCGGGGTGATCTCGCCGAAGGTCTCCAGCGAGCGCTCGCGAAACGGCCCGCCGGAGGCCGTCAGCCAGATCCGGCTGGCCCCGTGCGGGCTCACCGGATCGGCGCAGGTGTAGCCGTTGGGCAGGCACTGGAAGATCGCATTGTGTTCGGAATCGATCGGCAACAGCCGCGCGCCCGAGCGCCCGACGGCATCCATCAGCAACGCCCCCGACATCACCAGCGCTTCCTTGTTGGCCAGCAGCACCCGCTTGCCGTGCTCCGCCGCCGCCAGGGTCGGCAGCAGGCCCGCGGCGCCGACAATCGCCGCCATCACCGCATCCACCTCGGGCGCGCGACAGACCTCGACCAGCGCCTCCGCACCGCCGCGCACCTCGGTCTCGCAGCCGGCAGCGGTCAGGCGGTCGCGCAGGCTCTCCGCCGCCTCCGGCTCCACCATCACCGCCACCCGCGGGCGAAACTCCAGGCATTGCGCCTCCATCCGCTCGACATTGCGGTGCGCGGTCAGCGCGTACAGCGAGAAGCGTTCCGGCTGGCGCGCCACCACGTCCAGGGTGCTGAGTCCGATGGAGCCGGTGGAGCCGAGGATGGTGATCTGTTGCTTGTTCATGGAATGCTCCCGGAGGTCGGGGCGTGGTGCCCCGGAAACCATCAGGCTGCGGGTACCGGCCACAGCTGCAGCCAGTACAGCCCGCCCGCCAGCACTGGTGCCGCCGCAAGATGGCTGTCCACACGATCCAGAATACCGCCGTGCCCCGGCAGCAAGGAACCGCTGTCCTTGGCCCCGGCACGGCGCTTGAGAATGCTTTCGAACAGATCGCCCACCACCGAGATCAGCCCGGTCACGATGGACAGCAGCACGAACGGGAGGGCATCCATCGGATCCAGATCGGCGGCCCCGGCCACGATCACCGCGAACACGAACACCAGGCCCATGCCCCCCATCAGGCCCTCGCGGGTCTTCCCGGGACTGATCTCGGGCGCCAGCGCGGTGCGGCCGAAGCGCCGACCCGCAAAATACGCCCCGGTATCCGCCAGCCCGATCAGTACGATCAGATAGACCACCAGCAACGGTTCGAGACGATGCAGCGCCAGGATGGATACACCCGCGGCGAGGACCATCAGCAACCCGCTGGCCCGCAGCAAGGGACGCCAGACCGCCTCCGACGCCGTATCCGCGTGATAGAACGGCAGCGCAAAGGCCGCCGCCGCCCACAGCGCCACGCCCAGGATCACCCCCGTCAGCTCCAGGTGCTCACTGCCCGCCAGGGTCGGCAGCGCAATCCCGGCCACCGCCAGCACGGTCCAGGGCACCAGCATTGCGGCACCCCGAAGCCGCGCCAGAACGCCCCACTCCCAGGCCGCCAGGCCCAGGGTCGCGGCGACCAGGATCAGCACCGCCCACGCCGGGCCCCAGGCAATCAGCGCCAGCGCCGGCAACCCCAGCGCACTGGCCGTGATCACGCGCTGCTTAAGCATCCACCGCCTCGCCCTGCGTCCCCGGAACGCCCCCGAAACGGCGCTGCCGGCCGGCATACCATTCCAGCGCGGCGGCGAAATTCTCGCGGGTCATGTCCGGCCACAGGGTATCGATGAACAGCAGTTCCGCGTAGGCCGCCTGCCACAGCAGAAAATTGCTGATCCGCTGCTCGCCGCCGGTGCGGATCAGGAGATCCACGTCGGGCAGGCCTGCGGTACTGAGATAGCGTTCCAGACCGATCTCGTCGTCGCTGCGCGCACCGTCTCCCTGCTCGCGCACCCAGCGAAGCGCCGCCTGCTGCACGTCCCAGCGTCCGCCATAGCCCAGCGCAATCACCAGTTCCAGACCCCGGTTGTCACCGGTCCGGCGCTCGGCCTCCTGCATGCGCTGCTGCAGTTCCTCGGGGAAACGTGCGCGCTCGCCGATGAAACGCAGACGCACGCCGCGCTCCAGCAGTTCCGGGAGGTCACCCTCGATCGCCGTGATGAACAGCTCGAACAGCGCCTCCACCTCGTCCCGCGGACGGCGCCAGTTCTCGCTGCTGAAGGCAAACAGGGTCAGCGCGGTGACCCCGCGCTCGCCGAAATAGCGGACCGCCTCCCGGGTCGCGCCGAGGCCTTCACGGTGCCCGGCGGCCCGGGGCTGGCCACGCGCCTCGGCCCAGCGGCCGTTGCCGTCCATGATCACCGCCACATGGGCGGGCAGCACGGCTTCGGCACTCATGTTCGGGTGCGGATCCGGCATGATCGGAGGCCGTCAGACCTCCATCAGCTCGTTTTCCTTGTCGGCGAGCATCTTGTCGATGCGCGCGATGTGATCATCCGTCAGCTTCTGGATCTCGTCCTGAGCGCGCTTTTCGTCGTCCTCGGAGATCGCCTTGTCCTTCACCTGCTGCTTGAAGGTATTGTTGGCGTCACGCCGGATGTTGCGCACGGCCACGCGCGCCCCTTCGGCCTCCGACTTGACCACCTTGACCAGCTCGCGCCGCCGTTCCTCGGTCAGCGCCGGCAGCGGCACGCGGATCACCATCCCCTGGGACGACGGGTTGAGCCCCAGATCGGAAGTCATGATCGCCTTTTCGATCTTGCCGATCATGTCCTTCTCGTAGGGCTGCACCGCCAGCGTGCGGGCATCCTCGGCATTCACGTTGGCCACCTGGTTGATCGGCACCTCGGTGCCGTAATACTCCACGTGCACGTGATCCAGAAGGCTGGGGTGCGCGCGCCCGGTGCGAATCTTGCCCAGTTCCGTGCGCAGCGATTCCAGCGTCTTGTCCATGCGCTCGCGCGCATCCTTGATCGTCGCATCTGTCATTGCCTGGACCCCTCGACCAGGGTTCCCACCGCCTCGCCCATCACCAGGCGCTGCAGGTCCCCCTTCGCAAACATGTTCATGACTCGTATCGGCAGCTCGTTGTCGCGGCACATCACCAGTGCGGTGGTGTCCATCACGCCCAGACGGCGCTCCAGTGCGTCGTCGTAGGTGAGCTTGTCGAAACGCCGTGCGTCCGTCTGTGTGAACGGATCCGCGTCGTACACCCCGTCCACCTTGGTGGCCTTGATCATCAGATCGGCATTGATCTCGATCGCCCGCAGACTGGCCGCGGAATCGGTGGTGAAGAACGGGTTCCCGGTGCCGGCGGCAAATACCACTACCCGGCCCTTTTCAAGGTGCCGCACGGCGCGCCGACGGATGTAATCCTCGCAGACCTGGTTGATGCGGATGGCCGACATCACCCGGCAGAAGCGCCCGGCCCGCTCGATCGCGTCCTGCAGCGCCAGGGCATTGATCACCGTGGCCAGCATGCCCATGTGGTCGCCGGTCACGCGGTCCACGCCGCCTTCGGCCAGCCCGGCGCCACGAAAGATATTGCCGCCCCCGATGACGATACCCACCTCGACCCCGCGCCGCGAGAGTTCGCAGACCTCTTCGGCCACCTGCGACAGCACCGCCGGATCGACACCGTAATGATGTTCCCCCAGCAGGGCCTCCCCGCTCAGCTTCAGCAGGATGCGTCGGTAGGCGGGCTGCGTGTCCTGGCTCATCGGGTTCCTTTTCTCGGGCTGGCTGACGGGATCGGAGTGGTATTAATCCTGAAATGCTGCTTGTTACGGGCAGGCCGGACCCCGCAGGATCCGGCCCGGCCGGCTCAGGCCCCGCGGGCCTGCGCCATCACTTCCTCGGCGAAGTTCTCGCTCTTCTTCTCGATACCCTCGCCCACTTCGTAACGCACGAAGCCGGTGACCTTCGCGCCCTTTTCCTTGAGCAGGTCGCCCACGGTCTGGTCCGGGTTCATCACGAACGCCTGACCCACCAGGGTGATCTCGCCGAGGTACTTGCGGATGCGCCCTTCGATCATCTTCTCGATGATGTTCTCCGGCTTACCGGATTCCTCGGCCTGGGCCTTGAACATCGCCCGTTCCTTGTCGAGCATCTCGGTCGGGACCTCGTCCTCGTCCACGCACACGGGCTGCTGGGCCGCGATGTGCATGGCGATGTGCTTGGCCAGCTCGTCGTCGGCCTTGTCCAGCGCGACCAGCACGCCGATGCGTGCGCCGTGCTGGTAGGCGCCCAGCGAACCCTCGGCGTTGAGGCGCTCGAAACGGCGGACCTGCACGTTCTCGCCGACCTTGGCCACCAGCTGGGTGCGATGCTCTTCCAGCTTCTCGCCCTCGACTTCTTCGTTCATCAGGCCATCCACGTCGGTGGCCTCGGTGTTCAGCGCGGTCTGCGCGCAGCGCGTGGCGAACGCACGGAAGTTGTCGTCGTTGCCGACGAAGTCGGTCTCGCAGTTCACTTCCACGATCACCGCGCGGTTGCCTTCGCTGACGATCTCCACGCGACCCTCGGCGGCCACGCGGTCGGCCTTCTTGTCGGCCTTGGCCATGCCGGACTTGCGCATGGCCTCCACGGCGGCCTCGAGGTCACCGTCGGTTTCGGTGAGGGCCTTCTTGCATTCCATCATGCCTGCGCCGGTGCGTTCGCGCAGTTCCTTAACCTGGGCAGCACTGATTGCCATCGGAATCAACTCCTGAAGAATTCTTGCGGGGCCGGCCGCGCGGATCGCGGCCGGCCGGTTTCATCAAGCCTGGTCGGCGGCCGAAGCCTCGGCAGCTTCGGCCGTTTCGGCCTGGCCGAACGCCTCTTCGCCGGCGGCGGTAGTCATCGTGCCCTTGGCCTCGATGATGGTGTCCGCGACTGCGGCGACGTACAGCTGGATCGCGCGCATCGCGTCATCGTTGCCCGGGATCACGTAGTCCACGCCGTCCGGCGGATTGTTGGAGTCGACCACGGCGACCACCGGGATACCGCGCTTCTTCGCCTCGTTGACCGCGATGCGCTCGTAACCGACGTCGATCACGAACATGGCATCCGGCATGCGGTTCATGTCCTTGATGCCGCCCAGGCTCCGATCGAGCTTGTCCTTCTCGCGACGGCGGGACAGCGCCTCGCGCTTGTTCAGCACGTCGAAGGAGCCGTCGGTGTCCATCGTCTCGAGATCCTTGAGACGCTTGATCGACTGCTTCACGGTGCTGAAATTGGTCAGCATGCCGCCCAGCCAGCGGTGGGTGACGTGGGGCATGCCGCAGCGGCGGGCCTCTTCGGCGACGACGTCGCGCGCGGAGCGCTTGGTGCCGACGAACAGGATCTGGCCACCGTCGGCCGCGACCTTGCCGAGGAAGTTCAACGCGTCGTTGAACATCGGCAGGGTCTTTTCCAGGTTGATGATATGGATCTTGTTGCGCTCGCCGAAGATGTACGGCGCCATCTTGGGATGCCAGTAACGGGTCTGGTGGCCGAAATGGACGCCGGCCTCCAGCATCTGACGCATGGTCACGAGGGACATGAGTGTTCTCCTGTTGTACGGGTTGGGCCTCCACGCATCCCGGCCTGAAACCGGCCCGCTCGCGCGAACCAGCACCCGACAGACCGTGTCGATACGTGTGTGGATTAAGGTTGCAAGTCTCCGCTCAATTGCCAGCGAAGCGCGCGCTTTATAGCATAGAACGCTTATTCGAACCAAGCACGCGCGGCCCGTCATGCCGCGTCCGGAGACCCCATGTCCGTCACCATCAAGACCCCGGAAGAAATCGAGTACATGCGCGTGGCGGGCCGTCTGGCCGCCGAAGTGCTGGAGATGATCGAGCCCCATGTCGTCCCCGGCGTCACCACCGGCGAGCTCGACCGGATCTGCCATGACTACATCGTCAACGAGCAGCAGGCCACGCCCGCACCGCTGAACTATCGCGGGTTCCCCAAATCGGTGTGCACCTCGGTCAACCACGTGGTGTGCCACGGGATCCCCGGGGATCGCACACTCAAGAACGGCGACATCGTCAACATCGACGTCACGGTGATCAAGGACGGGTTCCACGGCGACACCAGCCGCATGTTCACGGTCGGCAAGCCGAGCATCCAGGCGCAGCGGGTAATCGACGTCGCCCGCACCGGCATGTACCTGGGCATCCAGCAGGTGCGCCCCGGCGCGACCCTGGGCGACATCGGCCACGCGATCCAGAGTTACGCCGAGAAGCAGCGCTGCTCGGTGGTGCGCGAGTTCTGCGGCCACGGCATCGGGCGCGGCTTCCACGAGGATCCGCAGGTGCTGCACTACGGCAAGCCCGGGACCGGGATGGTGCTGGAGCCCGGCATGTGCTTCACCATCGAACCCATGGTCAACGCCGGCAAGCGCCACACGAAAGTCCTGGCCGACGGCTGGACCGCGGTCACCAAGGACCGCAGTCCCTCGGCCCAGTGGGAACACACCCTGCTGGTGACCGAGGACGGCTACGAGATCCTGACCCTGCGCAAGGATGAGACCCCGCCGCAGGAAGTGGCCGCCTGACATCCATCCCGACACCGCCCCGGAGGCGCGCATGGCCAACACGGAACCCGCCCTGACCGACAGCAGCGCGGACTACCGGGAGCTCAGCCGCCACCCCGGTGACATCGCGCGGTTCCGCGAATATCGCCGCGGGATCGTGGAACAGCAGTACCGGGGCTTCCATGAAGGGGTGGCGATCGAGGATCTGATCTTCGGCCACGCCCGCCGGATCGACGACCTCCTGCGCCTGATCTGGGCCCAGTTCGGCCTCGCCGCCGATCCGAACCTGTGTCTGGTGGCGGTCGGCGGCTACGGCCGGGGCGAACTGCACCCGGCCTCCGACATCGACATCCAGATCCTGGTGACGGGCGAACATGACGCCACGCGCTCCGAACGCATCGGCGAGTTCGTCACCTTCCTCTGGGACATCGGCATCGAGGTCGGCCACAGCGTACGCAGCATCGAGGACTGCACCCGCGAGGCCCGCGACGACATCACGGTGGTCACCAACCTGATCGAATCGCGCTATTTGAGCGGCAGCCTGACCCTTTTCAACGACTTTCGCGCCGCGATCGAAGCCGATCGCGTATGGGATTCGCGCAGCTTCTATGCCGCCAAGCTGGCCGAACAGCAGGCCCGCCATCGCCGCTTCGGCGAAACCGCCTATCGTCTGGAACCCAACGTCAAGGAAGGCCCCGGCGGACTGCGCGACATCCAGATGATCGGCTGGGTGACCAAGCGCCACTTCGGCGCGGAACGGATCGAGGAGCTGGTCTCGCTCGGCTTTCTGCGCGAGGGCGAGTTCCAGGAAATGGTGGAGGGGCAGAACTTCCTCTGGCGGGTGCGGTTTGCCCTGCACATGCTCACCGGCCGGCGCGAGGACCGCCTGCTGTTCGACCTGCAGCGTCAGCTCGCCAGCACCTTCGGCTTCGTCGACCAGAACCACAACCGGGCGGTCGAGCAGTTCATGCAGCGCTACTTCCGCACGATCAACGACCTGGAGCGCCTGAACGAACTGCTGCTGCAGCATTTCAACGAGGCGATCCTGGATGACCCGGAGCAGCTCCAGCAGCCCGAACGCATCCATCCCCGCTTTCAGGTCCGCGGCGGCTATCTGGAAGTCGCCCACGACCAGGTCTTCATGATCTACCCGCCGGCCCTGCTGGAAGTCTTCCGTATCCTCCAGCAGCACCCGGAGATCCAGGGCATCCGCGCCTCCACGGTGCGCCTGATCCGCGCCCACCGGCACCTGATCGACGGCCACTTCCGCCGCAACCGCCTCAACCGCGAGCTGTTCATGGCGATCCTGCGCGCCCCGCGCGGCATCACCAGCCAGCTGCGGCGGATGAACCGCTACGGCGTGCTGGGCAACTACCTGCCCGCCTTCGGCCGCATCATCGGGCGCATGCAGTACGACCTGTTCCACGTCTACACGGTCGACGAACACACCCTGCACGTGGTGCGCAACGCCCGCCGCCTGGCGCTGCCCGAGTTCGCCCACGAACACCCGCTGGCCAGCGAGATCCACGCCGGCCTGGAACGCCCCGAACGCCTGGTCCTGGCCGCGCTGTTCCACGACATCGCCAAGGGCCGCGGCGGCGATCACTCGGAGCTGGGCGCACAGGACGCGCTGCACTTCTGCCAGCAGCACGGGCTGTCGGACGCGGACGCCGCGCTGGTCGCCTGGCTGGTGCGCTCGCACCTGCTGATGTCCCTGACCGCCCAGCGCCGCGACATCTCCGACCCCGACGTGGTGATGGAATTCGCCCGCGAGGTGCGCTCGCCGGAGCGCCTCGATTTCCTCTATCTGCTGACCATCGCCGACATCCGCGGAACCAACCCGGAGATGTGGAACAGCTGGAAGGATTCCCTGCTGCAGACGCTGTACCACGCTACGCGCAACGTCCTCGACCGCGGGCTCGACCGGCCGCCGGACATGGAGGAACAGATCCGCCAGACCCGCCGCGAGACCCTGGAACTGCTGGCGCCGCAGGGCATTGGCGGGGAAGATGCCGCCGTGCTGTGGGGCCGCCTGGATGACGAATACTTCCTGCGCCATTCGCCCGACGAGATCGCCTGGCACACCCAGGCCCTGCTGAACAACGACCTCGAGGACCTGCCCCTGGTGCTGGTCCGCCCGCGCACCTCGCGCGGCAGCACCGAGGTCTTCGTCTATGCCGAGGACCACCCGCGCCTGTTCGCGCGGACTACCGCCGCCCTCGCCCAGCTCGGGCTGGACATCGTCGACGCCCGCATCATCAGTACCGCCGACGGTCACAGCCTGGACACCTTTCTGGTGCTGGAGAACGCCGGACAGACCGTCGAATCCGGCTACCGCACCCAGGAGATCTGCGCGACCCTCAACCGGGCGCTGCGCGAAGGCGCGGGCGGCGCAGCCCCGGTGCAGCGCCAGCTGCCGCGGCGGCTGAAGCATTTCGACGTCGACACCCGGGTGGAATTCGAGGAAGGTTCGCCGGGCGGTGCCACACGCATGCGCATCCGCGCGCTGGACCGCCCCGGCCTGCTGTCCACCGTCGGCCATGTGCTGGCCGAGCACGACACCGACATCCGCACCGCGCGCATCGCCACCGCCGGGGAACAGGTCGAGGACAGCTTCACCCTCACCGGCAGCGACCGCCGGCCGCTCACCGCGGCCGAACGCGAGCGCCTGCGCGCGGCCCTGCTGGAGGCTATCCGGGAGTCGGAGCCCCCGAGTTCGAATGCGGGCCCGAATGCAGGGGACGCGGGACCGGCATGACTCCCGTGTCCGGGGCTCCCGGCGCGCCCGACTCGCCCAGCAGGCGCGACTCGAAATCCGTCAGCACGCTGAATTCCACCCGCCTTGAGGCCTCGCGATCCTCGCGTCCGCGCTCATCCAGCACCCGGCGCGAGGACGACATGCCGACCGCCGCGACGCGCTCGCGGAACCAGTCCTCGCCGCGCACGCGCTCCAGACCCCAGGCGTATTCCAGCACCGAACGCGTACGCCGCTGACTCAGGTCCATGTTGGCGAAATAGGCCTCGCGCGCGTCTTCCGCCCCGGCCCATTCGCTGGACGTATGGCCCTCGATGCGCACCTCGCGGATGACCCCGGCGAACGGCCGCAGACGCTCGGCATAACGCGGCATGAAATCCTCCAGGATGGCCTCGAAGCGCGGCCGGATCGCCGCCGAACTCTGCTCGAACAGGACCTCCGGCTCGCGGAAGCTGAGCGTCAGATCCTCGCGGTCCAGCTCCGCGTTCCAGCGCTCCAGGTCCTCCTCGAATTCGTCCAGCAACGCGGCGTGGATCGCGTCGCGCAGCGCCAGCGCCTCGCTGCGGGTTTCCTCGTGGGCCGCCTGCGAGCGCTCCACCTGCACCATGTGCAGCACCGCAATGAACAGGAAGATCATCATCAGCGCGGCCATCAGGTCGGCCACCGCCAGCCATTGCGAACCCTGCTCGGAAGGCGTTTCCCCCGCAGCCCGCGCCCGCCGCGCAAACAGCCGCCGCAGGATCACGAGCGCCCCCCGGCGGCCGCCATGCTGCGCCCTTCGGTCGCGGACCAGCGCGCCTGCGCGGCCTGTCCCGCCTCAATCGCGTTCTCCAGGCTCTCCAGCATGCCCTCCAGACGCGCGTCCATCGCCGGGAAGGCCTCGGTCGCACGATCCCGCAGCGCCGCGATGGATCCCAGCAGGGCCTCCAGCTCCACCGTCTCGCGGCGCAGGCTGGACAGCGTCGCATCCTGATCCTCCACGTGCCGCGTGATGCGGAAGGCCTGATCGGTCAGCTTCTCCAGACTGGCGCCGGAGTGCTCTATGCCCTCGCGCGCCTGATCGAACGCCCGCCGCAGTTCCTCCATCTGGTCGCGGTACTGCCCCTGCCATTCCAGCAGGCGACCCACCGAGGCATCCAGGCGGCGGAAGTTCTCGCCGAACTGTTCGCCCAGGCGCGTGTTGAAGTCGCGGATTACCTGCTCCAGCGCCGCCACCAGATGGCCGCTGCTCATCTCGCTCATGCGCTCCGCAAGCCCGTCCAGTGCCTCCAGGGTCTCGCGATGCTGGCGCTGCTGACGCTCCTCCAGGCCGCGGTCCATGGCCTCCAGCCGCTGCGCCACCGCCTGCATCGCATCGCGCTGTTCGCGCAGCAGATCCGGCACCAGGGCCGGGTCCTGCGGCAACCCGTTGCCGCCCGCGGCCCCCGTGCCCCCGGCCGCGTCCGGATCATCCGCGGCGGCGGGCTCGGGCCGCAGCACCTGTAGCAGGCGCAACAGGGCCGCCAGCGCAATGCCAACGATGCTGGTAACGAACGCCAGCTTCAGCCCTTCCAGCAGCGCCGGCACCGAGGCCTCGACCCGCGCCGCATCGAAGTCCAGCAACCCGATCGCCACCCCGAGGAAGGTCCCGAGGATCCCCAGCGTGGTCAGCAGTGCCGGGGCCGCCGCCTGCAGCCGCGTCATCCGGCCCAGCGCCATGCCCGCCAGCGCCAGGCCGGCGAGGACCAGCAGGCCGAGGGAAAACGCTCCGATCACGGTCATCGGCGTCAGCGCCTCCAGCGTCCCCAGCAGGGCGCTCGCCAGTCCGTTCAACCACTGTGTCATGCTTGCTCCTGTCCGGGTGTCGGCGCCCGGGAAACGCCCGCGGCGCCATGGCCATGCCGACTCCCCGGATCAGGAAGCAATATCAGGGCCACCCGTCGCAGGCCCCGCGCGCACGGACGTCGTCCCGACAAACGTCGACCTTCCGACACCGTCGGAGGCGCCCGCGGCTCCATCCCGAGCCCGCACCGTCAACAATCCGTCAGGCCGTGGGACGCCGATCGCCGGCGGACGGCAAAGCGCCGCCAGAAACGCTACCCTGAGGACAGATTTGCCCCGGGAGGGCCCGATGCCAGGCCGCACCAACCTGCCCCTGATCCTGACCCTGGTCCTGCTGCTCGGGAGCATGGCCGCCGCACTCCCCGCCACCGCGCAGACCGCGGAAGAACCCGCGCCGGATGCCGACCCCGTGACCCTCGGCATCCTGCCGTTCGCCAGCCCCGGGACCCTGTTTCAGCGCTATGCACCGTTGCGGGACTGGCTGTCGCAGACCCTCGAACGCGAAGTGCGCATCGAGACCGCACGCAATTTCGAAACCTTCCTCGGGCGAACCGATGCGGGCCGTTACGATCTGGTGCTCACCGGGTCCCACCTGGCCCGGCGCGCCCGCACGCACGGCGACTACCGCCCGCTGGTCGCGGCCACCCACCGCCTCTCCGCGCGGATCGTGACGCCGGTCGATTCCCCGATCGACTCCGTGCAGGACCTGGCCGGGCACACCATCGCCGCCCCGCCGCGCCTGAGCATGGGCACCGTGGCCGTGCGTTATCTGCTGGATCTGCCACTGGCGGACAATCCGCCCGAGTACCTCTATTATTCCCATCACGAGACCGCCCTGGACGCGCTGCAGCGCGGCCTTGCGGATGCTGCGATCATGGTGGTGGATGACGAGGCGGGTTCCGCACGTCCTGAAACGCGTGACCCGGACCGGGAACGCCTGATCTCCCTGCGGGACGGCCAACTGGTGCGCATGCTGATGCGCACGCCGCGCTTCCCGGGTGCGGTCATCCTGGCGCGCGAGGACCGCCTGCCGGCCACCGCTGAGCTGGCCGGACAGCTGATCGCGCTGAGCGACACGCCGGAGGGGCGCGAACGCCTGGGGCGCATCGGCCATCGGGGCTTTAAAGCCTTCGACACGGACGCCATCCCGGACATGATGCCGCTGCCGGATCCGGGCTTTGTCCTTCCCGACAGCGACGACCCGGCGGGTACGGACCACTGAATCCGCCACCACTCGAACCACAACGGGGGACACCATGGACAGCATGCTCGACGACACCGGAAAACTGATCCTGCGCCTCGCGCTGGGGGTCCTCATCCTGCTGCACGGGATCGACAAGATCCTCGGCGGGATCGGCGGCATCGAATCCATGGTCGTGGACGCCGGCCTGCCCGCGTTCGTGGCCTGGGGCGTCTACATCGGCGAAGTCCTGGCCCCGGTGCTGGTGATCCTCGGGCTGTATTCGCGCATCGGCGCGGTGCTGATCGCGATCAACATGGTGGTCGCCATCGCCCTGGCCCATGCCCACGAACTGACCGACCTGACCGCCCACGGCGGCTGGGCCCTGGAACTGCAGGGCATGTTCCTGTTCGCGGCGGTCGCCCTGGCGCTCACCGGCCCCGGGCGCTACTCGGTCAACCGGAGCTGAGACCTCTTGGCGGGCGGCCTGCTCTGCACGCGTGACCGGGCGTGATGCCATGCGCCTGAATTTCGCCGCGCAGATCGCGATCGGCACGGTCGCCATCCAGGCCGTGATGGTCATCGTGCTGATGGCCAGCGGAACCTCGCTTATCCGCGACAACCAGGCCGAGGTGCTGGAACGCTTCGCCGACCAGCAGGGCCGTCTGCTCAGTTCTGCCGTCGGGCCCGGTCTGGCCTACGCCGACCCCGGCATGCTGCAGGAGCTGCTGGACGACCTGGAGCAGGACACGACCCTGCGTTACGCGGTGGTCGAAGACGCGGACGGCCGCCGCATGGCCGACGTGGGTTCGGTGCCCGACAGCCTTCCCGAACACGACGGCCTGCGCCAGCAACCCGGCACCCTGGAAATGGGCATCCCGGTGGATCTGGCCGGGCAGCACCTCGGGACGATCCACGTCGAGTACTCCACCGACGATATCGACGCCCTCGCCACCGACCTGCTGCACCGCAACATCGCCCTGGCCCTGGGCGTGCTGGCCCTGTCCATGGCCGCGGGGACCCTCTTCGCGCTGATCGTGACCCGCCGGCTGCGGCTGCTCAACCTGGGCGGCCAGGCCCTGCAGCGCGGCAATCTCGAATATCGCCTGAAGGTCACCTCCAACGACGAATTCGGCGATCTCGCCCGCACGTTCAACAACGTCGCCGCCCATCTGGAAAACACCCAGAGCGAGATCCAGCAGCAGAACCTCCGGCTCAACCGTTCGGTGGCGCGCCTGGAGTCCATGCTGGGCGGCGCCGACGCCATCCTGTGGGAATCGCACCCGGATACCGGATACTGGGAGTTCGTCGCCGGCGACACCCGCGAACTGCTGGGCTACCCGGTCGAGCGCCTGGCCCGGCCGGGGCTGCGGGTCCGCCGCATCCATCCGGAGGACCTGCCCCGCGTCCGGGAGGCCACGCGCGACCCCGCGGAACGGCCGCGGCCGGTGGACTACCGCTTCCGCCACCGCAACGGCCACTGGATGTGGCTGCGCGACATCCTGTCCTGGGCGGCCGACGACCGCGGCGAGCCGGTACTGCGCGGCCTGACCCTCAACATCACCGCCCATCGCCAGGCCGCCGACGCCCTGCACGAGACCGAGTCGCGCTACGAGGAGGTCGTCAACAACATCTCGGAGGTGATCTTCCGCACCGACGCCGAGGGCCGCTGGACCCTGCTCAACCCCGCCTGGGAGAAGCTGACCGGCTTCAGTTTGGACGAGAGCCTCGGCCGCAGCCTGTGCGAATTCGTGGCCACCGAGGACCAAGCGGAGGCCGACCAGGTCTGCCGCACCCTGATGCAGGGCGAGCAGGACCGCGACTTTGCCGAAGAGATCCGCCTGCGCACCCGCGAAGGCAATGCCCGCTGGGTCAGCGTGTTCGCCAGCACCCGGCGCGACGAACGTGGTCGCGTGATCGCGCTGTTCGGCACCATCATGGACATCAGCGACCGCAAGCGGGCGGAAGAAGAAGTGCGGCGCCTCGCGTTCTTCGACAACCTCACCCACCTGCCGAACCGCACGCTGCTGCACGACCGTCTGCGTCAGTCCCTGGCGCATGCGCACCGGACCGGCCTGCACGGCGCGGCGCTGTTCCTCGACCTCGACAACTTCAAGGACATCAACGACACCCTCGGCCACGCGGTGGGCGACGAACTGCTGCAGCAGGTCGCCGCCCGGCTGAGCACCATCACCCGCGAGGCCGACACGCTGGCACGCCTGGGCGGCGACGAATTCGTCCTCGTGCTCAACGACCTCAACGCCGACCAGGATCGCGCCGCCACCCAGGCCGAGGCGGTGGGGCGCAAGCTGATCGAGCTGATGCGCGAGCCGTTCCCGATCGGCGGCCAGGACCGCCACGTGAGCCCCAGCATCGGCGCGACCCTGTTCAGCGGCGACCACCTCGGCGTGCAGGAAGTGCTCAAGCAGGCGGACCTGGCGATGTACCGGGCCAAGAACGCCGGGCGCAACACCGTGCGCTTCTACGACCCCGAGCTGCACCGCGCGGTGGAAGCCCGTTTCCAGCTCGAGACCGAGCTGCGGGAAGCCCTGCGCAGAGACGAGTTCGAGGTCCACTGCCAGCTGCAGGTCAACAGCGACGACCGCCCGGTCGGGGCCGAACTCCTGCTGCGCTGGGCGCACCCGGAACGCGGCTGGGTCTCGCCGGGCGAATTCATCCCGGTCGCGGAGCAGACCGGGCTGATCGTACCCATCGGCCAGCGCGTCCTGGAGGAGGCCTGCCGGCGGCTGGCGCAGTGGAAACACGACCCCGCCCTGCGCGACCTGACCCTGTCGGTGAACGTGAGCGCGCGCCAGTTCCGCCACGGTACGTTCGTCGCCGAACTCGCCGGCCTGCTGGAGGCCACCGGCGCGCCGGGCCACCGGCTGAAGCTCGAGATCACCGAGAGCATGCTGCTGGAAGACATCGACCACGCGATCGACAACATGCAGCGGCTGCGCGAGCTGGGCATCGGCTTCGCCCTGGACGACTTCGGCACCGGCTACTCGTCGCTGGCCTATCTCAAGCAACTGCCGCTGTCCCAGCTCAAGATCGACCAGTCCTTCGTGCGCGACGTCCTCGACGACCCCAATGACGCCGCCATCGCCGAGATGGTGGTCAACCTCGCCCACACCCTCCGTCTGGACGTGATCGCCGAAGGCGTGGAGACCGAAGACCAGCGCGCGTTCCTGATGCACCTGGGCTGCTGGCACTTCCAGGGCTTTCTGTACGGCCGTCCCGCAACCATCGAAACCGTCGAGGCCCTCGCCGGCACCGGCGAGCCGCTGGCCCCGGACTCCGGCGAAAACGATTCGTAAAAATCGAACAATCAATCGCCAAAATGGCGATTTTCATTCGGCTGGTCAGGATCTAACCTTGGGGAAATATCCCCCCAAGAAAGGACCCGCCATGACCACCCGAGTACTCGTGCTGTACTACTCCACCTGGGGCCACATCGAGCAGATGGCCGAAGCCGAGGCGCGTGGCGCCCGCGGCGTCGCCGACACCGAGGTCACCATCAAGCGCGTGCCCGAACTGATGCCCGAGGATGTCGCCCGCAATGCCGGCGCCCGGCTCGACCAGCCGGCCGAAATCGCCCGCCCCGAGGAGCTGGCCGACTACGACGCCATCATCATCGGCACACCCACCCGCTACGGGCGCATGGCCGCACAGATGGCGAACTTCCTGGATCAGACCGGCTCGCTGTGGTTCAACGACCGCCTGGTGGGCAAGATCGGCAGCGTGTTCGGCTCCACCGCCAGCCAGCACGGCGGCCAGGAGACCACCCTGGTCTCCACCATCGTGAACCTGATGCACTTCGGCATGACCATCGTCGGCCTGCCGTACACCGAAAAGCGCCTGCTGGAAATGGGCCAGATCAGCGGCGGGACGCCCTACGGCGCCACCACCCTGGCCGACGGCGACGGCAGCCGCCAGCCCACCGAGGCCGAACTCGGCATGGCCGAATCCCAGGGCCGCCACGTCGCCGAAGTCGCCCGCGCCCAGAAACTGGGCCAGTCCGCCGGCTGACCCCCCTCTGGCCGACCCGGCACCAGAACCCGGCCCCATCGGCCGGAGGGCCGGCCTCCTACCGGGGCCGGAGTCGCCCCGCAGGAGGCCAGCCCCCTGGCCGACCGGGCACCAGACCCGGCCCGCCCCGCAGGAGGCCACCCCCCTGGCCGATCCGATCCGGCACCAGACCGGGCCCGACCGGTAGGAGGCCAGCCCCCTGGCCGATCGAGCCCCGACAACCCACCAGGTCCGGATCGGCCGGAGGGCCGGCCTCCTACACCACGCGGCTGTATTTCACCGGGGCGGCCTCCGGCCGGTCCAGCCACGCATCGAAGGCCATGGCCACGTTGCGCAGCAGCATGCGCCCGCGCGGGAGCACGTCGAGCTCGCGCTCGCCCACGCGCACCAGTTCGTCCTGTTCCATCTCGGCCAGCCGTTCCAGCTCGGCGGAGAAATAGTCGCGGAAATCAATCCCGTGGCGGGCCTCCACCCGGCCGAAATCCAGATGCGAATGACACATGATGTCGGTGATCACCTCGCGTCGCAGACGGTCGTCATCCGACAGCACGATGCCGCGGAACACCGGCAGGCGCCCGGCATCCAGGCGCGCGTAGTACTGCTCCAGCTCGCGCACGTTCTGACTGTAGGTATCGCCGATACGCCCGATCGCGGTCGGCCCCATCGCCACCAGGTCGCAGTCGGCACGCGTGGAGTAGCCCTGGAAATTGCGCTGCAGCGTGCCGGCGCGCTGGGCGCGGGCCAGCTCGTCGTCCGGCAGGGCAAAATGATCCATGCCGATGTACACATAACCGGCATCGGTCAGCATGCCGATGGTCGTCTCCAGGATCGCCAGCTTCTCCGCCGCCGAGGGCAGCTCGTCTTCGTTGATCTGGCGCTGCACCTTGAAGCGCTCCGGCAGATGCGCGTAGTTGTAGATCGCCAGCCGCTCCGGCCGCAGCTCGAGGGTTTGCTCCAGGGTCCGCCGCGTGGTCTCCACCGTCTGCTTCGGCAGCCCGTAGATCAGGTCGACGTTGGTCGAGCCGAAGCCGCAGGCCCGCGCCTGTTCGATCGCCCCGGCGGTCACCTCGAACGGCTGGACGCGGTTGACCGCCTGCTGCACGTCCGGATCGAAGTCCTGCACCCCCAGGCTGATGCGGTTGAAACCGCGCTCGGCCAGCAGCGGCAACGTGCCCTCGCGCAGCGCCCGCGGGTCGATCTCGATGGAGAACTCGCGCTCCGGCCCGTCCGCCAGGTTGAAGTTGCGACCCAGCGAATCCATCACCCGATCCAGATCGGCATCGCTCAGGTAGGTGGGCGTGCCACCACCGAAATGCAGCTGTTCCACCGGGCGTTCCGGGTGGAACAGCCGCCCCTGCAGCGCGATTTCCTGATCCAGATAGTCCAGATAGCTGCGCGCGCGCTCGTAATTGCCGGTCACCACCTTGTTGCAGGCGCAGTAGAAACACACCGTGTCGCAGAACGGCACGTGCACATACAGCGACAGCGGACGCGTGACGCCATCGGCCTGCGAACGCTCGGCCTGTACCGCATAGGTGGTATCGTCGAACCCCTCGTGGAACTGCGGCGCGGTGGGATAGGACGTGTAGCGCGGGCCACTGACGTCGTAGCGTTGCAGCATCTCGCGGTCGAAGATCAGGCTCTGTTCCATCGGGGACTCCTGTGGGCGGACCAGCCCATGATACCCCCGGGCCGCACCCCGGGGCTTGAGGCAGGTCACCCAACCCGCCTTATGCTAGCCTCTGCGCGCACATCCGGCCCGGCCCCGAGAAACCATGTCACCCGACGAATACTGCGAAGAAAAGGCCGCAAAGAGCGGCTCCTCGTTCTACTACGCCTTCCGTTTCCTCGAAGACGACCGCCGTCGCGCGATCACCGCGCTGTACGCCTTCTGCCGCGAGGTGGACGACGTGGTCGACGAGACCAGCGAGGAGGCCGTGGCCCGCGCCAAGCTGGACTGGTGGCGCGGCGAGATCGAACGGCTGTACGACGGCGACCCGCAGCACCCCATCACCCGCGCGCTGCAGCCGCATCTGGCCCCCTTTGACCTGGGCCGCGAGTACTTCGACGAGATCATCGACGGCATGCAGATGGATCTCGACTACGACAGCTACCCCGATTTCACCACGCTGTCGCTGTACTGCTACCGCGTAGCCAGCGTGGTCGGGATCCTCTCCGCGCACATTTTCGGCTTCACCGAGCGCGGCACGCTCAAGTACGCCCACGACCTCGGCATGGCCCTGCAGCTGACCAACATCCTGCGTGACGTCCACGAGGACGCGATGCGCGGGCGGGTGTACATCCCGATGGACGAGCTGCAGAAACACGGCGTGCGCCCGGAGGAGTTCCAGCGCAACCTCACCGACGACCGCCACCGCGCGCTGTTCGCGGAGCAGGCCGAACGCGCCCGGCGCTATTACGACAAGGCCGAAGCCGAACTGCCGGCCGCGGACCGCTACGCCCAGCGCCCGGGCCTGATCATGGCCGCGATCTACCGCCGCCTGCTGGACGAGATCGCCGATGACGGCTACCGCGTGCTGGAACACCGGGTGCACCTGACCCCGCTGCGCAAGCTGTGGATCGCCTGGCGCACCTACCGCCGCCTGCGCCGCGAACGCCGGCGCGGCTGAATTCCCATGTCCGTCGCGCCCGACGCCCGTCCGGTGGCGGTGGTCGGGGCCGGCTGGGCCGGCCTCACCGCCGCGCTCGCGCTGGCGCGCGCCGGCCACCCGGTGCACCTGCTGGACAGCGCAGCGGTGGCCGGCGGCCGCGCCCGCAGCCTGACCCTGGACGGGACTACACTGGACAACGGCCAGCACATCCTGGTGGGCGCCTGCGAAGCGGCGCTGGCACAGATCCGCTCGGTGGGCGTCGACCCGGAGCAGGCCTTCCACGCCCTGCCCTTCGGTCTGGAACTGCGTGCCGCCGACGGCACCGAGGCCCTGCGCCTAAATCCCGCCTCACCGCGCCTGCCGGCGCTGGGCCGCGCGCTGTACGCCGCCCTGAAAACCGAACCGCTGGGCGTACGGCTGCGCGCCACCCTGGGTGCGGTCGGCCTGCTGCACGGCCCGCTGCATCAGGACCGACCGGTGCGCGCCTGGCTGCAGTACCACCACCAGCCGCCCGCGCTGATCGAACGCCTGTGGGAGCCGCTGTGCCTGGCGATCATGAACACCCCGCTGCGCAGCGCCTCGGCGCGGGTGTTCCGCGAGGTGCTGCGTGAGGCCCTGACCCACGGCCCGGAGGCGGCTCGCCTGCTGCTGCCGGCGCAGCCGCTGGGGGCGATCTACCCGGAACCGGCGGTCGCCGAACTGCGCCAGCACGGCGCCACGATCGACCTCGGGCGACGCGTCCGGCGGATCACGGCACGCGGGGCACCCGGGGCACCCGACCCGACCGGTTCGGGGGCATCGCCGGTCACGCTGGAGGATCGCGGGGGCCAACGCATCGAGGCACGTGCCGTGATCCTGGCCACCACCCCGGCGGCGGCCGCCGGGCTGCTCCCGCCCGACGAGGATCTGGACGACACCCGCGACCGCATCAACGAACTGGGTGCGCGCAGCATCTGCACCGTATACCTGCGTTATCCGCACCCGCTCCCGGCGGAACTGCCGCCGCTGCTCGGCCTGCTGGGGCAGTATGGCCAGTGGGCGGTGCCGCGCCGGGTCGCCGGGCATCCGGAATGGGTGGCCGTGGTTACCTCGGCCGCCGACGATGCCGCACCGATGGACGCCGACACCCGCTGCGCGACGGTGGCCGACGAACTCGCACGCTGCGTGCCCGGACTGGACACCCCGGTCGCGCGTCACGCGGTCTGCGAACGCCGCGCCACCTTCGACGCGCGCTGCGGGGTCGACGCCCGCCGCCCACAGCCACGCACGCCCCGCCCGGGCGTGGTCCTGGCCGGGGACTATCTGATCCCCGGCCTGCCATCCACCCTCGAAGCCGCGGTGCGCTCCGGTTTAGAATCGGCGCATCTGCTCATGGAGGACCTCTCTTGACCGACACCCCGCTCGACATCCCGAAGCTGATCGACTATCGGCCCGAACCCGGCGCCTTTGCCGACCGCGTGATCCTGGTGACCGGCGCGGCCGACGGCATCGGGCGCCAGGTCGCCGAGGCCTGCGCCGCCGCCGGTGCCGTGGTGGTCCTGCTGGACAAGGACATCAAGGGCCTGGAGCGCGTGTACGATGCCATCGAGGCCGCCGGGCACCCGCAGCCGGCGATCTACCCGCTCAACCACGAGGGGGCCACGGTCAAGGATTACGGCGAGATGGCCGAGAGCATCCGCGACTCGCTCGGCCGGCTCGACGGCGTGGTCCTCAATGCCGGGTGGGCCGGCACCCTCACCCCGCTGAAGCAGTACGACCCGGAACTGTGGTTCAAGGTCGTCAACGCCAACCTGAACGGGCCGTTCTTCCTGGTGCAGGCCGTCATTCCGCTGCTGGAAGCCAGCCCGATCGGCAGTCTGGTGATCTCCACCCAGGACGCCAGCCGCGCCTACTGGGGCGCCTTCGGCATGGCCAAGGCGGCGCAGGACAGCCTGCTGGAGATCCTGCACCGCGAACACCGTCACGAAGGCGGCTTCATCCACGTCAACGGCGTGGACACCGGCCCGGTGCGCACCCGCTTCCGCCGCGCGCACTACCCCGGCGAAGACCCGGCCAGCCTGCCGGCGCCCGAGGACACCGTGGGCCCGTATCTCTACTTCCTCGACCCCGGCGACCCGGCCGTCACCGGCCACAACCTGCGCCTCGAAGGCCACCTCCCGATCCGCCCCCTGCCCCCGGATTACGACGGCTGATTCCGGCCCCGATCGGCCGGGGGGCCGGCCTCCTACCGCTCCCCAACCCGCCCGTAGGAGGCCAGCCCCCTGGCCGATCCGGCACCAGACCCGGCCCGTAGGAGGCCAGCCCCCTGGCCGATCCGGCACCAGACCCGGCCCGTGGGAGGCCAGCCCCCTGGCCGATCCGGCACCAGACCCGGCCCGTGGGAGGCCAGCCCCCTGGCCGATCCGGCATCAGACCTGGCCCGCTCGGCCGGAGGGCCGGCCTCCTACCGTTTGCCCGGCCCCTTCTTCGGGCCGCCCTTGCGGCCCGGCTTGCGGCCGGTCGGGGCCGGCCGTGCAGCCTTCTCCACGCCCAGGTGCTGGGTACGCACCTCGCCGCCGCGCTGCCGGAGCGCCTTGCCGCCGCGGGTCACGCGCCCGCCGGCGGCCGGTCGCGCCCCGCCGCCCTTGCTGCCCCCCTTGCCCCCGGTACCCGCCGGCTGCCAGGTGGGGATCAGGTGATGCTTGCCGTTGCCGATCAGGTCGCGCCGGCCCATGCGCTTGAGCGCATCACGCAGCAACGGCCAGTTATCCGGGTCGTGATAGCGCAAAAACGCCTTGTGCAGCCGCCGCGCCCGCGCCCCGCGGGCCACGGAAAGCCGTGAATCCGCCCTGCGCCGCACGCCCCGCAGCGGGTTGCGCCCGGTGTGCCACATCGCGGTGGCCAGGGCCATGGGACTGGGCAGGAAGGCCTGCACCTGGTCGGCGCGGAAGCCATTGCGCTTGAGCCACAGCGCGAGGTTCAGCATGTCCTCGTCGGTAGTGCCCGGATGCGCGGCAATGAAATACGGGATCAGGTACTGCTCCTTGCCCGCCGCCTTCGAGTACTTCTCGAACATCGCCTTGAAGCGGTCGTAGGTACCCATCCCCGGCTTCATCATGTGACCGAGCGGGCCCTCCTCGGTGTGCTCCGGGGCGATCTTCAGATACCCGCCGACATGGTGCGTCACCAGCTCCTTCACGTATTCCGGCGACTCGATCGCCAGGTCGTAGCGCAGGCCCGAGGCGATCAGCACCTTCTTCACCCCCGGCAGCTCGCGCGCCTTGCGATACAGGCGGATCAGCGGGGCATGGTCGGTGTTCAGATTGGAGCAGATCCCGGGATACACGCAGGACAGGCGCCGGCAGTTCTTCTCGATCTCCGGATCCTTGCAGGCCAGGCGGTACATGTTCGCGGTGGGCCCGCCCAGATCCGAGACCACGCCGGTAAAGCCCTCCACGCGATCGCGCATCTCCTCGATCTCGCGCAGGATGCTGTCCTCCGAGCGGCTCTGGATGATGCGCCCCTCGTGCTCGGTGATGGAACAGAAGGTGCAGCCGCCAAAGCAGCCGCGCATGATGTTCACCGAGAAGCGGATCATCTCCCAGGCCGGGATGCGCGCATCGCCGTAGGACGGATGCGGGGCCCGCGCATAGGGCAGATCGAACACCGCGTCCATCTCCGGGGTCGACAGCGGCACCGGCGGCGGGTTGAGCCACAGCTCCTTGTCGCCGTGGCGCTGCACCAGCGCCCGCGCGTTGCCCGGGTTGGTCTCCAGGTGCATCACCCGCGAGGCATGGGCGTACAGCACCGCGTCGCCCTTCACCTGCTCGAAGGCCGGCAGGCGGATCACCGTGCGGCTGCGCGGCGTGCCCTTCGGGATCTCGCGGTGGAAGCGCACGACCTGCGCTTCGGCATCGCCCCCGGATCCGGGTTGCGTGCCGGATTCCTGCCCGCTCGCGCAGGCCTGCGCCGAGGTCTCCGCATAGGGATCCGGGTTCGCATCCACCGGCCCCGGGGTATCCACTTCGGAGGAATCCAGCACCACGTGATCGCCCGGCACCCGGTCACGCAGGAACGCGGTGCCGCGCAGATCGTTGATCTCGCGCGGATGCTCGCCCCCGGCCACGCGATGCGCCAGCTCCACCAGCGCGCGCTCGGCGTTGCCGAACAGCAGGATGTCCGCGCGCGAATCCAGCAGCACCGAGCGGCGCACCTTGTCCTGCCAGTAGTCGTAATGGGCGATGCGCCGCAGGCTCGCCTCGATCCCGCCGATCACCACCGGCACGTCGCGGAAGGCCTCGCGCACCCGCTGGCTGTACACGATCACCGCGCGGTCGGGGCGCCTGCCATGCACGTCGCCGGGGGTATAGGCGTCGTTGGAGCGCTTCTTCCGTTCCGCGGTGTAGTGGTTGACCATCGAGTCCATGTTCCCGGCGGTCACGCCGAAGAACAGGTTCGGCCGCCCCAGCGCGCGGAACGCCTCGGCCGAGGTCCAGTCGGGCTGGGCGATGATGCCGACGCGAAAGCCCTGCGCCTCCAGCAGGCGGCCGATGATGGCCATGCCGAAGCTGGGATGGTCGACATAGGCATCCCCGGTGACCAGCACGATGTCGCAGGAATCCCAGCCGAGCTGGTCCATCTCCTCGCGCGTGGTCGGCAGGAACGGCGCCGTGCCGAAGCGTTTGGCCCAGTACGGACGGCGGTCGAACAGACCGGGCACGGTCTCGTCGGCGATAACGGGTACGGATGCGGACATGCGGCCTCGTTCCGGGGATTCCGGAGCACTGCGATCGGGTAATCGCGTATTACACGCGCGCGCGGCCCGGGCTTCAACCCGGACCCGCGCGCGGCAGGGGCTTCAGACGTGCTGCGCGTCGCGCACGCCGGCGTACTGCACCCCGGCCAGACGGGCCAGATCGCGATCGAAGGTCGACAGATCGTTGGGGCCGAAATCCTCCAGCCGCGCATGACCGCAGGCCCGCGCCAGCACCCGCGCCAGTTCGGTGCCATCGGTCAGGAACCGGCCCAGACGCGCCGCCCCGGTCTCCACATCCAGGCGCGCACGCAGCCGCGGATCCTGGGTGGCCACGCCGGTCGGGCACTGGTTGGTGTGGCAGATGCGCGCCCCCACACAGCCGATCGCCTGCAGCGCGGCGTTGCCCAGGGCCACGCCGTCGGCGCCCAGCGCCAGGGCCTTGACCCAGTCCGCCGGGGTGCGCAGCCCGCCGGTCACCAGCAGCGTCACGCGGCCCGAGGCCCCGGTGGCATCCATGTGCCGGCGTGCACGCGCCACCGCCGGGATGGTTGGCACCCCCATGTGGTCGCGCAGCAGCGCCGGCGCGGCGCCGGTGCCCCCGCCGCGACCATCGAGGATGATGTAGTCGGCACCGGCCTCCAGGGCAAAATCGATGTCCGCCTCGATGTGATGCGCGGCCAGCTTGAAACCCACAGGGATCCCCCCGGAGCGCTGCCGCACATCATCAGCGAAGCGACGGAAATCCTCCGGCGTGCGCAGCCCCGGATCGGCGGGTGGCGACACCGCGTCCCGTCCGGCCTCGATCCCGCGTGCCTGCGCGATCTCGTCGGAAACCTTGCACCCGGGCAGCACGCCGCCCACGCCGGTCTTGGCCGCCTGCCCCGCCTTGAAATGGAAGGCCTGCACGCGTTCGGGCACGGAATCGTCGTAACCGAAATGCGCCGGCCCCAGCTCGAACAGATAGCGCGACGCCACCTCCGTCTCCTCCGGCAGCATCCCGCCCTCGCCGGAACATACCCCGGTACCGGCCTGTTCCGCGCCCCGCGCCAGCGCCATCCGCGCCTCGCGCGACAGCGACCCGTAGCTCATGTCGGTCACCAGCCAGGGCATGGACAGCCGCAGCGGCCGCTGCGCCTGCGGCCCGATCACCAGCTCGGTGGCCACCTCGGCGCCGGCCTCCAGCGGCCGACTGGACAGCTGGGCCGCCAGCAGCTGCAGCGCATCCCAGGTCGGCAGCTCGTCGCGCGGCACGCCCATCGCCACCGTGGGCCCGTGCGCACCCAGCCCTTCCAGGCCGTCGCGCGCCAGGGCATGGATGAACTCGACATGCGGCTCGGTCGCGGTCGCGCGCGGGTCGGGCGGTGCGTCGGACCCGCCGGCCCCGTCGCCCGCATCGTTCCCGGCGTTCCCGCCCGGCTCCGACGCGGGTTCCGGCGCCTCCCCGACCTGCGCGTCCAGTCCGGCGTGCGTGCCATCACAATAGGGCAGATTGCCCGACTGCTTGCACTGGCAGAGGAACGCCTCGCCATCCTCCTGCGCGGTAAACGCCAGCGGGCCCAGGCCCGTCCCCGCGTGGGAACCGTCACAGAACGGCTGGTTCGCCGAACGCCCGCAGCGGCAGAAGTAGTACTCCTTCCCCTTCTCCAGCTCCACGCCACGCGGTTCCAGTGCCGCAATCACGGGTCGGCTCATCGTGTCCTCCTGTCGGGTGCCGTCTCACCCGACATGAACCCACAAACCCGCACCCCGGCGCAAACCGCCCGGCCCGGCCGCCCCGTCTGGGCGCAATGACGCCCGCGGGCGTATCATGAGCGATCGTGCCATCTGCCCCCGGGAGCCCCGCATGAACCAGGTCGACCACCGCAACACCCGCCGCGACTACACCCGCGCCGAGCTGCGCCGCAGCGACCTGACCGCGGAGCCCGCACAGCTGCTGGCCCGCTGGCTGGAAGAAGCGCGCGAGGCCGGCAACCCCGATCCCACCGCCATGACCCTGGCCACCGCCGACGCCGACGGCCAGCCCTCGGCGCGCATCGTCCTCTTCAAGCATTTCGAGGGCGAAGGCCTTTGCTGGTACACCGACTCGCGCAGCCACAAGGGCCGCGACCTCGCCGAGAACCCCCGCGCCGCGCTGCTGTTCTACTGGCCCGAGACCGAACGCCAGATCCGCGTCGAGGGCAGCGTCAGCGCCCTGCCCGCCGAGCTCGCGGACGACTACTTCACCCAGCGGCCCGGCGGCAGCCGGCTGGCCGCCGCCGCCTCCCTGCAGAGCCAGCCGGTGGATGACCGCGCCACCCTGGAGCAGCGCGTGAAGGACCTGGAACAGCAGTACCCCGACGGCAACGTCCCCCGCGACCCGGCCTGGATCGGCTACCGCCTCGCGCCCGAGCTCTTCGAATTCTGGCAGGGCCGCGCCAGTCGCCTGCACGACCGCTTCACCTACCATCACAACGGCGAACACTGGGAAATCACCCGCCTGATGCCCTGAACCGGTGCTCCTGAAGCGCGCCATGCAGACGGCCCCCATGCGGGAGCCGGGTTCCCTCACCGATTATCCACGGCAACCCTACCGCCCCCGCCTCCGAATCTGCTAGGATGCGCAGCGCTACTGGCGACGGTCGCAATAACCGACCGGGTCGGAGCACGGAGAGGTGCCGGAGTGGTCGAACGGGGCGGTCTCGAAAACCGTTGTACGCGCGAGCGTACCGAGGGTTCGAATCCCTCCCTCTCCGCCAGATTCAGGTAAAGGGGCCCGCGTGGCCCCTTTTCTATGCGCACCCCCCCGCAGGCGCCCGTGAACATGCCCGTAGGAGGCCGGCCCTCCGGCCGATTCCCCGTCCGGCCAATCCCTGCGCCTGATCGGCCAGAGGCTGGCCTCCTACCTGCGGGCGTTCAGCCCCCTTGACCGGACGCCGCCGGAGCCTTAAATTACGCGTCTTCCGGGGCGGTTAGCTCAGCGGTAGAGCACTGCCTTCACACGGCAGGGGTCGCTGGTTCGAACCCAGCACCGCCCACCATATCTCCCGGAGAAGCGGCCCGTGGCATTGCCCGGGCCGCTTTTTCGTATGGGGTAATGCCCGGTGAGGCGTCGGCCCTGTGGGAGGCCAGCCCACTGGCCGATCGGGCTCGGGATATGCCACATCGGCCAGAGGGCTGGCCTCCTGCGGAATTCTGGCGGAGAGGGAGGGATTCGAACCCTCGAGGGGCTTGCACCCCTGCCGGTTTTCAAGACCGGTGCAATCAACCACTCTGCCACCTCTCCGGAGGCGCACATTCTCCGCGACCACCCCGCGGCTGGCAACTCGGCCGGTCACCCCGCAATCCATCGCCTATAAGCTATATGTCGCATAGAAAGAGTTTGATAGAAGAAAATAACGATCTTCCGTAAAATCGCGGCCCTGTCCTTCCCCGCCGGATACGCCTCCCGCGGTCCGGCGCCGGTGCCACTCCTCCGGACACGGCACCGGCACGAACTTCAGTGACCGCCCCGGGGACCGGCGACGGGGCGCAACCCGAGGCCGACCATCATGAATTCGATGCTGCTCAATCTGTTTCCCTTCCTGCGCTGGCGTCCCACCAAGGACACCATCAACGCGGATCTGATTGCCGGCATCTCGGTCGCCCTCGTCCTCATCCCGCAGTCCATGGCCTACGCCCAGCTGGCCGGGCTGCCGCCGGTCTACGGGCTGTACGCCTCCCTGCTGCCGGTGATGATTGCCGCCCTCTGGGGCTCCTCGAACCAGCTGGCGACCGGGCCGGTAGCGGTGGTCTCGCTGCTCACGGCCTCGGCCCTGATCCCGTTCGCCGCCGAGGGCTCGTCCGAGTTCATTGCCCTGGCGATCATACTGGCCTTCATGGTCGGCGTGGTGCAGCTGGTACTGGGACTGTTCCGGCTGGGCTCGATCGTCAGTTTCATCTCGCATCCGGTCATCGTCGGCTTCACCAACGCCGCAGCCATCATCATCGCCCTCTCGCAGCTCAACAAGATCCTGGGCGTCCCGGTCGACACCAGCGGCCATTTCATGGTCGGCCTGTGGGGCGTGGTGCAGCAGATCGGCGACGTGCACCTGCCGACGCTGGCCTTCGGCCTGGGCGCGATCGCGCTGATGGTCGCCATGAAGCGCGTGGTCCCGAAGATCCCCGGCGTCCTTGTCGCCGTGGTCGTCACCATCCTCATCAGCTGGGCCATCGGCTACGAGCAGAAGGCCGAAGTGGCGGCCGACCGGGTCGCACCGGCCGACGTGGTCGCCCTGGCCGAAGAGGTCGACTCCCGTTCCGGCGCGCTGGCCGACATCGAACAGCGCATCCGCGAGCTGGAGGCCGAGGTCGACGAGGTCGAACGTGCCGAGGCGGTACGCATCCGCCACGAAATCGACACCCTCGGCCTCGAGCGCGACGAACAGCGCAGCGAACTGCGCGACCTGCGCGACCAGCTCGGCGCGATCAGCCTGCGCCGTGTCCCCGGCGAAGACGACGCCCCGGCCCGCTTCATCCGCGAAGACCACCTGACCGACGCGGAACGCGAACGGGCCGACGGCACCGACTGGCGTATCGAACGGGTCGACAACGACACCATCCACCTGGACGGTGGCGGCAACGTGGTCGGCAGCGTGCCCCAGGGCCTGCCTGCTCCCACCCTGCCGGACCTGAGCCTGGGCAACATCACCATGCTGCTCACCAGCGCCTTCGTCATCGCCCTGGTCGGCTTCACCGAGGCCATCGCCATCGCCAAGGCCATGGCCGCGCGCACCGGCCAGCGGCTGGACCCCAGCAAGGAGCTGATCGGCCAGGGCCTGGCGAACATCTCCGGGGGCTTCACCCAGGGCTATCCGGTGTCGGGGTCGTTCTCGCGCTCGGCGGTCAACCTCAATTCCGGGGCCAAAACCGGCCTGTCGTCGGTCTTTACTGCGGTGATCATCGGCATCGCCCTGCTGTTCCTGACCCCGCTGATCTACCACCTGCCGGAGGCCGTCCTCGCCGCCATCATCATGATGGCCGTCGCCGGGCTGGTGAACTTCAAGGCGATCAAGCACGCCTGGGTGGCCAACAAGCACGACGGCATCGCCGCCATCGTCACCTTCCTGGCGACCCTGGCCATGGCCCCCAACCTGGATTACGGCATCCTCACCGGGGCGGGCCTCGCGATCATCCTGTATCTCTACCGTTCGATGCAGCCGCGCGTGAGCGAACTGGCCCGCTACGAGGACGGCACCCTGCGCGAGGCGCGCCGCTACGGCCTGCAGACCGACGAAAAGATCGCGCTGATGCGCTTCGACGGTTCGCTGTACTTCGCCAACGTGCCCTACTTCGAAGACGCGGTCCTGGACCTGGCCGCCAGCCATCCGCAGGCGAAATACATCATCATCGTCGGCAAGGGGATCAACGAGATCGACGCCTCCGGCGAGGAGACCGTGCACCAGCTCGTGCATCGGCTGAAGGCACGCGGCGTCACCCTGGTGTTCGCCGGCGTGAAGGCCCAGGTGCTGGAGGTGATGGAACGCACCGGCCTGGACGAGCTGATCGGCAAGGACAACATCTTCCGCAGCACCGACCGGGCCGTCGAAGTCTGCCGTGAACGCGTGGGCGAAACGCGAGTCGAAGAACAGACCGGCCAGGAGGGCCGGAGCTGACCCGGGCCCGGCCCGGAGTCCCGCGCGGGTGGCTGCACGGCGCGGCCCTCGGCTGTACACTGACCGCATATTGAACCCAAGGAGGAAACGACCGTGTCCAGAGACCAGATCGTCCGCTCGAAACAGAACCCGTCCAGCACGGGCTCCATCAGCGAGACCATTTCCACCAACAAGGTCATCCGCCAGACCTACACCCTGCTGGCCCTGACCCTGGCCTTCAGCGCGGTCACCGCCTTCGTCGCCATGGCCATCGGCGCCCCGCCGGTGCACTGGATCGTGATGCTCGGCGTGCTGATCGGCGGCCCGTTCGCCATCCACTTCACGCGCAACTCGGTCTGGGGCCTGGTGCTGACCTTTGCCTTTACCGGTACGCTCGGGTTCTTCCTCGGCCCGATCCTGTCGATGTACCTGGGGCTGCCCAACGGCCCGCAGATCGTCGGCAACGCGTTCACCGCCACCGCCGTGGCCTTCGTGGCGCTGTCCGGCTATGCGCTGGCCACCAAGAAGGACTTCAGCTTCCTCGGCGGCTTCATCGTGGTGGGCCTGATCGTGGCGCTGCTGGCGATCGTCGCCAACATCTTCCTGGCGATCCCGGCGCTGTCGCTGGCCATCTCCGCGGCCGTGGTGCTGCTGCTGTCGGCGGCCATCCTGTTCGACACCAGCCGCATGATCCACGACCAGGAGACCAACTACGTGGTGATGACGGTGTCGCTGTACGCCAACCTGTACGTGATGTTCCTGCACATGCTGAACCTGTTCCACGCCTTTATGGGCGAGAACTGACGCGCCGGCCGAGCCCGGACCCTCCCGGACTCGCCAGCACGCGGGCCCCGCTCCGGCGGGGCCCTTTTTGTTGGCCCCTGCCCTCCGCCCGATCGCAACGCTGAAGCCATGGCCGAACCGAACCTGCCCTCCGCCCCCCGCGCCGTCTTCCTCGACACGGCGACCGTCGACCGCGACGACCTGGACTTCGCCCCGCTGGACCGCGCTGCCCCGGACTGGGTGCGCCGGGAACGCACGCCCGCCGACCCCGACGCCATCAGCGAATGCCTGGACGGGGCCGACGTCGCCATCACCAACAAGGTGGTCCTCGACCGCGGCGTGCTCGAACGCAGCCCGCAGCTCAAGCTGATCTGCGCGGCCGCCACCGGCTTCAACAACATCGACGTGGCGGCGGCGCGCGAGCTCGGCATCGCCGTGACCAACGCCCGCGACTACGCCACCGACTCGGTGGCCCAGCACGTGATGGCCCTGCTGCTGACCCTGGTCACCCGGCTGGACGACTACCGCGCCGACATCCGCGCCGGGCGCTGGAGCGAGTCCGACCAGTTCTGCCTGCTCGACCACCCCATCCGCACCCTGTCGGGCATGCGCATGGGCATCGTCGGGCGCGGCGTCCTCGGGCAGGCCACCGCGCGCCTGGCCGAGGCCTTCGGCATGCAGGTGCGCTACGCCCGCAGCCTGCGCGACGCGGAACCCGCCGCGGATCCTGCCGCGGACACCGTGCGCGTCCCCCTGCCGGAGCTGCTGGAGACCAGCGACGTGATCTCGCTGCACTGCCCGCTGACCGACGCCACCCGCAACCTGATCGACGAAGACGCCCTGGACCGCCTGGGCCCCGATGGCCTGCTGATCAACACCGCCCGCGGCGGCCTGGTGGAGCCGCGGGCCCTGGCCGAAGCCCTGCGCGAGAAACGCATCGCCGGCGCCGGCATCGACGTGCTCGAGCCGGAACCGCCGCCGCCCGATCATCCCCTGCTCGCCCCCGACCTGCCGCGCCTGGTGCTGACCCCGCACACCGCCTGGGCCGCGCGCTCGGCACGACAGGCGGTGCTGGAGGAGATCGCCGCCAACATCCGCGCCTTCGCCGCCGGCGAGACGCGCAACCGCGTTGACTGAACGCGCACCGGGAGCCCGCATGGCCGCCAGCGACCCCACCCCCGAACAGCGCATCGCGACCCTGGAAGAACGCCTGGCCTATCTGGAATTCAGCCAGGAGGAACAGGCCCGGGTACAGGCCGAACTGCAGCAGGAGAACCAGGCCCTGACCCGGCAGCTCGAATGGCTCCACGGCCGCCTGCGGGCGCTGGAAGCCGCCGCCGGTGATGGCAGCGCGGGCGGGCAGGACACCCCCGAACCCCCGCCGCCGCATTACTGACCGCGGCCCCGTCGATGACCCTCGAACTGCGCCCGGTCCCGGAAGACGATCCGCGCGCCCGGGAGCGCACCCGGACCCTGCAGCGCCGACTGGAAGCCGCCGGCTACGTCCATGGCGGCGACGCGGCGCTGACCCTGGAAGTGGAAGCGGACTGCCTGAGCCTGGTTCTGCAGGGCGGCAGGAAGCCGCTGCGCCTGACCCCGGACTTCGTGCGCGGCCGGCAGGGCTACCGCCACGCCCGCGCGGCCCACGAGACCCTGGTGCGCGCCGTGGGGCGCGTCGGCGAGCACGCGCACATCGTCGATGCCTCCGCCGGACTGGGCCGCGATGCCCTGCTGCTGGCCGCGCGGGGCTGGCAGGTCAGCGCCTTCGAGCGGCATCCGGTCGTCGCCCTGTTGCTGGAAGATGCCCTGCAGCGCGCCGCGCACGCCGGCGACCCGGCCCTGGCCGCCAGCGCCGCCCGCGTGCAACTGTTCCCGCAGGCATTCGCCGCCGATGCCCTGCCCGCGCCCGCCGATGCGGCGGTGTTCGACCCGATGTTCCCGCAGCGGCGCAAGAACGCCGCGGTCAAGAAAGACATGCAGATCCTGCAGGCGCTGATGGAGGCCCCGGACCAGCGTCCGGGCCAGGCATCCCCGGCGAAAGACGCTGAAGAACACGATGCCGCAAGCGATACGGAAAGCGACGCGGCCGCCACGCTCGCCGCGCTGATCCCCGCCACCCGCGGCCGCGTGGTGGTCAAGCGCCCCGCCGGTGCCGCCCCTCTGCCCGGCACCGCGCCGATCTCCGCGATCGAGGGCCGCGCGGTACGCTTCGACCTCTACCGCGCCTGATCGGCCAGGGGGCTGGCCTCCCACAGACCAATCCCGGCGCCCGATCGGCCAGGGGGCTGGCCTCCCACGGCACCCAGCCGGTAGGAGGCCGGCCCTCCGGCCGATTCCCCGTCCGGCCAATCCCTGCGCCCGATCGGCCAGAGGCTGGCCTCCTACAGGCCGAACCCTGCCCCCCGTAGGAGGCCGGCCCTCCGGCCGATTCCCCGTCCGGTCCATCTCCCGCGCCGGATCGGCCAGGGGCTGGCCTCCTACAGGCCGAACCCTGCCCCCGTAGGAGGCCGGCCCTCCGGCCGATTCCCCGTCCGGTCCATCCCTGCGCCGGATCGGCCAGGGGGCTGGCCTCCTACGGGTCGAACCCGACCTCCGGGATCAGGAGCCGCCGAGGATCAGCCGTTCCCCGTCACCGTGCAGCCGGTATTGCGGGATCTCCAGGTTGCGCGCCCCGGGCTGATCGCGGAACACCCGCCCCGCGGCGTCGTAACGCCCGCCGCGACAGCGGTCCTCGAAGCCGCCCGGCCAGCCGTCGGCCTGTTCCGGATGCACCAGGTCCAGCTCGCAGCCCAGGTCCGCGCTTTCGCCATAGACCACCAGCCAGTCCGGCGTGAAACTGCGCTCGGGCAACGCCAGCCCCTCCGGCTGACGCCCGCGCCGCGCCTGCGGATCCCGCAGGGCCTCCGCCTCGACCGCCTCCAGCGATTCCAGCAGCGCCGCATCGCGATGCACCACCAGCACGTGCCGCCCGTTCCAGCGCAGCCGCTTCACCTCGCCGACTGCAATCTCCGCCAGATCCGGGCTCCGCGGCTCCGGCCCCGAACCGCCCGGCAGCGACACGAACTGCGCGGAGAACGCCAGCGCCAGCGCGACGACGCCACCCAGCGCCATCAGCTTCAGCAGCACCCGCAGGCGCAGGCGGCGCAGTGCGGTCTCCGGATCCGGCGAAGAACGGAGCACGATGACGTTACCTCCACAACAAAAGATTGCGATAACCCACTGCAAACGGTGCCCCGGCCCTTCACGGGGAGGGGTCAGCGGCATACACTACCGCCATGCCTACCTCCAATCGAGAATCCATCCGCAACGACCGGCGCTATGTCGGCCTCCACAATGACCTCTACGGCGGCATGACGCCGATCGGCAACATCATCCGGGATGCCTGGGTGTTCGGCATCCTGCCGGAAGACCAGACCTGCGACGGCTGGGAGATCGGCCAGATCCAGGCTCTGCAGAGCCAGGTCAACGCCAAGTGGGACGAATACGGCCTGCGCCCGTCCGCCCTGCCGGACGACCTGCGCGAGCGCCACGAACGCATCCACAACGAGGCGATCGCGCGCGCCCGCGAGCACGGCTGGGTCCCCGGCCGCGACATCGACAGCGACATGGACGACAACGGCTGACCACCATGGTCCGCACCCTGATCGTCATCGGCGCCGCGCTGGCGGCGATCGCCGTGGTGCTGGGGGCCTTCGGCGCCCACGCCCTGGAACAGCGCCTGTCGGAACGCGCCCTCAACACCTGGCACACCGGCGTGCAGTACCACTTCATCCACGCCCTCGGCCTGCTGCTGATCGCCGCGCTGTGGAGCCAGCTGGCCACCGGCTGGGCCACCGCCGCGGCCGTGGCCTTTGTCACCGGCATCCTGCTGTTCGCCGGCAGCCTGTACGGCCTGGCCCTGGGCGCCCCGCGCATGCTGGGAGCGATCGCCCCCATCGGCGGCACCCTGTTCATCCTCGGCTGGGTCGGCGTCGCCATCGCCGCGTGGCGCGCGGGTGGATAGGCAACCGCTGCGCGGCGTCCCTATAATCCGCGCCATAGCCGTTACAGCCCATTCCGAGCGGGAGATCCCATGAGCCAGCCTTCCTTTGCCGTGTTCGCCGAACAGACCCTGGACGACTTCTACGCCCGCCTGAGCGACCACCCCGACCTCGGGGACCTGGATATCGATCTGATCGACGGCGTGCTGACGCTGGAGTTCGAGGACGGCGCGCAGATGATCCTCAACCGCCAGGAAGCGGCCGAGCAGATCTGGCTGTCCTCACCGGAAGGTCCGGCGCATTTCGGCTACGACGAGGCCACCGGCCAGTGGCAGAACGACCGCACCGGCGAGACCCTGGAAACCACCCTGGCCCGGGTGCTGGGCGGAAAGCTGGGCACGTCGATCGAACTCTGACCCGCCGGAACCGGCGTCCTCAGGAACCGTCCCGATCCCCGCCCCGGGGTCCTTCCCCGGTTTCCCCGGTGGCACCCCGGCGGGACGGCCCCGCGGACTCCTCGCCCGGGTCGCCCGGGTCGTCCTCGTCGATCGCCCTCAGGTGGTTCTCCACCTCCGAGAGCACCGCGTGGGCGCCGTCTTCCTCCAGCGCCAGATCCAGCGCCTTCAGCGGCTCCGCCGTCCCCGTCTCGCCGCGCAGCCCGGTGCGCGCCAGCCCCAGCGACACCAGCCGAAACTGGCGAAAGAACAGATACGCCAGCGTCGCCAGGATCAGCGCGACCCAGGGCTGCTCGTTGAAAGCCATCCAGGCCGCCACGCCATACGCCAGAAAGGTGATCACGAAGATCACCACGGCGACCTTGTGCGCGCGTGCCACGATCCGCTCGAAGACATCGCGGTGTTCGCCTATGAAATCCTGCTCGAAGTGCATGATGCGTCCGTAGTTAGCGCCGGGCGCGCCAGCGCTCGAAGGTGTCGAAGTCCTCGTAGCCGCGAGTCAGCACGTATTCCATCACGTTGCGCACGCGGTTGAGATGGGCGACCGAGTCCAGGCGGATGATCTCATCCCCCTGCTCGTCGAAGAACACCATACTGGGTGCCCAGTGGATGTCCAGATCCCGGGACCACCGGGCTGCCGTGGTCTCGCGGCCATCGGGGGTAACCACCGGGGTCGCGTCGTCGCCCATGTCCAGCTGCACCGCGTCCATCAGCGAGATCTGCTCCAGCACCTGCTGGTTCTGCAGCGGCTCGGAATGCAGGATGTCGCAGGCGTGGCAGGCCTCGCGCTCGAAAAACACCACCAGGGGCCGCTCGCCCGCCTCCCGGGTGCGATCCAGTTCGTGCGGCGGCGGATCGAAGAAATCCCGCTCGTTGATGTCCTCGAGATCGAACTTCGGCGGCGGTTCGGCGCGGTCCAGGTACTCGCGGAAGCTCTCCTCCCGGTCATGCCGGTCAATCACGTATTCCAGCAGGGCGCGAAAGCGGTACGGGGGATAATAGCCGCGCATCGCGTGGATGCCCTCGCCATCGGCGTCGAAAAACGCCAGTGACGGCGTGAAGTTCAGCCCCATGCTGCGCGCCCATTCCTTTTCTTCCAGGGTCTCGCCCTCCAGCGTGGTCACCTCGCGACTCCCCAGCACGTCGATCGCGATCACGTCGAAGTGCTCGGACAGATAGGAACGGATGTCGTCCTGGCTGAAGTTCTGCTCGAACAGCGCCTCGCAGTAGGGGCAGTCATCCATGCCGAAATACACCGCCAGCCCCATGCGCCCGCGCTCGCGCGCCAGTTCCAGATCCTCCTCGATATCGAGAAAGCTCGGCCGGAACCAGTCGGGCGTCCCCAGGCCGATCCGGCGCGGGGTGTCGTCGAACTGCAGACCCTCCGTTTCGCTGGCTTCCGGCACCGGTTCGTCCGCCAGTACGGGCGCTCCGGCCGCCGCCCACACCAGCGCGAACATCAGCACGGCGCCCCACGCCGCAAGCAGCCGCCCCGAACGCCTGTCGCTACCGGATCCCGTTTTCCCCAACACGCCAACCTCCTTGCGGACCGCTCCGTCGCTGGACAGGCGTGGCAGACCGGCCTGCCGCGGGGCGCCACGTAATTTTCCGGCCCCTCGACTCCATTGGACGCCGCGCGGCACCGGATTACTCCCCCGAGGCCACGCCATCGGCCGCACAATCGGCCAGAGGGCTGGCCTCCTACGGGTGCCCCGACGGGTCGGCGGGCCCCGGCGGGTCGGCGGGCCCCGGCGCGTCGACGGGCCCCGGCGGATCGGCGGGCCCCGGCGGGTCGGCGGGCCCCGGCGGGTCGGCGGGCCCCGGCGGGTCGGCGGGCCCCGGCGGGTCGACGGGCCCCGGCGGGTCGGCGGGCCCCGGCGGGTCGACGGGCCCCGGCGGGTCGGCGGGCCCCGGCGGGTCGACGGGCCCCGGCGGATCGACGGGCCCCGGCGGGTCGGCGGGCCCCGGCGCGTCGGCGGGGCCCGGCGGGTCGGCGGGCCCTGCACGTAGGAGGCCAGCCCCCTGGCCGATCGGGGCCAGGCTGGCCCGAAGGGGCCGATCGGCCGGAGGGCCGGCCTTGTATGTTTACCCCCGGCAGGCCTAGAAAGGGTCTGTCTGAGCTGGCCTAATTTTCGTGGACACCTCGTTAGGTGGGACGATAACCCCCTGTTACGAGGAGAACAGCCATGGCACGCAAACGCCGGAGCTTTTCAGGCGAATACAAGGAACGCATCGCCCGCATGGTGGTCGATGACGGTCTGACGGTGCCGGCCGTCTGCCAGGATCAGGATCTTGGCGAGACGGCCGTGCGCCGCTGGGTGGATCAACTCAAGGCGGAACGCGCGGGACAGCCGGGCGAAGGGCAACCGCTGACGGCGGAACAGCAGCGAATCCGGCAGCTCGAGGAAGAGAAC
>NZ_KB897985.1:0-41985 GCF_000377325.1 Thioalkalivibrio sp. ALgr3
TCGCGCTCGAGTCGCTTTTGCGTGCGAACAAGGCGCGGCGACCGCCGTGCAGTCATTCTGCACAAGGGAGCCGCAACGCCGTGCGCGCGCCCGTTTTTGATCAACAACGGGCGGCCGAGCCCCTGCATTTAATAACTTGTGGGGGTTGGCACCCCGGGTTCCCCGATCCTGCGTTGCGGCCCTTGCCGGTAGAACCACTACCGGCTGCGTACCGCGCCTTGTCTCGGAAAACCCGGGGTGCCAACGCGAGCGTGTACATTGATCAGTGTTTCCCTTGGTTTCGGCGGTTGGCTGCGCCACACTGCGCGCATGTCGACCGCCGCTCCCCCTTCCCGTGCCGGCTCTGCCGGGCGCCCGCTGTCGCGCCTGGCGGTGCTGGTGGTGGACGATTTCGCCAATATGCGGGCGACCCTGCGCGAGATGCTGCTGACCTCCGGCTTCGAGGACATCGATCTCGCGCATGATGGCGTGGATGCGCTGGACAAGCTGGAACGGCGTCGCTACGACATCGTGCTGTGCGACTACAACCTGGGTGACGGGCCGGACGGCCAGCAGGTACTGGACCGGGCCCGTGAACAGGGCTGGGTCGGGCCGGCCACGGTGTTCGTGATGGTCACCGCCGAGAACAGCAACGAGATGGTCATGGGGGCGCTGGAGAGCGGCCCCGATGCCTACCTGTCCAAGCCCTTCAACCGCGAACTGCTGGTGGTGCGGCTGCAGCGCGCCCTGCGGCGGCGGGATCCGCTGCGCGCGCTGGATCCGTACTGGCGTCGTGGCGAGTTCGCACAGGCGCGGGCCGAGGCCGAACGCATGCTGGAAGCAGGAGAGGGGCGTGCCGCCGACCTGCAGCGCCTGCGCAGCGATCTGGCCCTGGCCGAGGGCGAGCCGGGCGTGGCGGCCGAGGCCGCCCGTGCGGTGACGGGCGAGACCACGCCGCCCTGGGCACAGGTGCGTCTGGGCGAGGTGGCCGAAGCCGAGGGGGACCTTGCGGCTGCCGAGGAGGCGTATCGAACGGCCATCGCGGCAACGCCGTATTACATGCCGGCGCATGACCGGCTGGCGTTCGTGCTGGAACGCACCGGCCGCGAGCGCGAGGCGCTGGACGTGCTGGTCGCGGCGGCGGAACGCTCGCCCAAGTCGCTGGCGCGGCAGCGGGCGCTGGGGCGGCTGGCCCTGGCCCGGGGGGAATACGAGCGCGCCGCGCGTGCCTGGCGCCATGCGATGGCCCTGGCGACCCAGATGCAGATACCGCATCCGGGTGACATGGCGTATCAACTGGAGGCATTGATCGCGCGCGGGGCGACCCGCGAGGCGCGGACCAAACTGCAGAGCCTGGAGAGTGATTACCGCGGTCATCCGGAAGTGCACTGGTGGGTCGTGGTGACGCGTCTGCGCCTGCTGCTGGCCGGTGTGGCGGTGGATCGCGCGGGGTTGCTCGGCCAGCTGGATGCGGCCATGGCAGCCGGATCACCGCCGCCGGCGCTGCGCGAGGTGCTGCCGGACCTGCTGGAGCAGGCAGGTGAGGGCGAACGCGCGCGGAGCCTGCGGACATCGAACGGCGGCCCGGGGGAGACATGAAGAGCATCGATTTCGGTACCGTCATCGCCATTTCCATCCACGACATGAAGAACTCGCTGGGGATGGCGATGAATTCGCTGGAGGCGCTGCGGGACCCGGAGACCGGCGAGTGCAACTGCGACGAGCAGACCATCGCGCGACTGCAGTACGAGGCCCATCGCGTGCACGACAGCCTGGTACAGATGCTCACGCTGTACCGCAACCAGCAGGGGCTCTACACCCCGCGTTTTCGCCCGCTGCTGGTGATCGAACTGCTGGAGGACTACTGGGCGTCCAGCAAGCCACTGATGGATCACAGCGGGGTGACGGCCGAAATCGACTGCGACGAGGACCTGGAATGGGTGCTCGATCGGGAACTGGTGACGGCGGTGCTGGAGAACGTGGTGACCAACACCGTGCGTTACTGCAACGCTCGCATCCGTCTGTCGGCCGCGGTGCGCGATGGCGAGCTGTGGCTGCAGGTGGAAGACGACGGTCCCGGGTTCCCGGGGCCCATGCTGGGTTCGCGAACCACCGAGGATCAGGCGATGCTGGAGCGCGGCGCCGGGCGGACCGGACTGGGCCTGTATTTCTGCGCGATGATCGCCGAGCTGCACACGGCACCGGACGGGGCGCCGGGCTCGGTCCGGCTGTCGAATGATTCGGATCTCGGCGGGGGGCGCTTTACCCTGAGACTGCCCGCGCTGCCGCCGTCCGAAACCCTGTAGCGGCGGCGGTTTCGGGCGCCTTTGCGGGGCGCCGGGTAACCTGTTGTTTGACTGCCAAATCGAGAGAATCAATGCAAGCAGGATGGATTCGTCATGCCGGTCCGGCGTTGGCCGGGGCGCTGCTGGGGCTGGTGCTGGTGGCCTGCGGCGGGGAGACCACGGCACCGGTGACCCTGGATCAGCTGAGCAGCTCCGCAGCGGAGTTTGACGGCGAGATGGTGGAGGTGACCGGTCGCGTCCAGTCCTTCGATGATCCGCGGCATTACTGGATCGAGGATCATCCGCGCAACCGTGTTGCGATTTCGCCGGATGCGGCGGTCGCCGACCGCGTGGGCGAGGAAGTGCGCCTGGTCGGCCGGTTTTCGTATGATCCCGAGAGTGGCCGTTCGCTCGAAGTGAATGCGGAGGCGACGGCCGCCGCCAACGCCAGCCACTGACAACGCCATCCACTGACCAACGAGCGGACGACGCACATGAGCGAATGGATCGACGTGGGGCCGGAAGGCTCGATTGAACCCGGAGACCACCGGCTGCTCGAGGCCGGAGATACCGAAGTGGCGGTGTTCAACGTGGATGGCCGCTACTTTGCCCTCGAGAACCTCTGCTCGCACGAAGAATTCCCCATCGCGGGCGGCACGATCGACGACGACTGCATCACCTGCCCGCTGCACGACGCGGAATTCGACCTGCACACCGGCGAGGCACTCACGCCGCCGGCCGAGGACCCCATTCCGACATTTCCGGTGCGGGTGCAGGACGGGATGATCCAGGTCGGCAGTCAGCCGATCGGCGGCGACGCTTGAACCGGTCCGATCGCGCGCCCCGGGTGCGGCGATGACCGCCGATGGCGACTGGCAGGGCCTCGCGGGGCTGTCGGCGACTCAGCGCGAGGAGCTGGCGGCCGGCATCGTCCCGCGGGTGGTCGATCATCTTGAAGCCTGCCTGAACACCACGCTGGAACAATGGGAGCAGGGGGCGACCTGGCGCGAGGAGCAGGGCGAAGCACTGGAGTGGGCAGCGCAGCTGCGGGCCTATGCCACGCCCATCCTGCAGGAGTTCCGCGACGCCCTGGCGGGTGATCTGCGCAACCCCGAGTACCCGCCGCACTACGATTTTTCGGGCATCGCCTTTGCAGGCGGAGATTCCGGCCTGCACATCCTCGATGACTACCAGTCGAGCCGGCGTTCGTTGCGCCACCAGCTCGAGGGCTCGGTGCGCGAGAACAATCGGTATTCGTATTTCATGCTGGTCCAGGCGGCGCGCGAGGACCGGCGCTTCGAACATCCCAACTGGGCGCCGTGGTCGCCGCTGCACTGGTACGAGCGACTGATCGAGGCGGCGGAACGGTATTTCGGGCGCACCGCGCTGACTCTCGACCTGATGCAGGGCTATCTGCGCTGTCTGCGCGATTCCGGTGCGCCGATGATGGCGTTTGTGGTGGAAACGGTGGATGCCTGCGGCCTGGTGACCGAGGAGCCCGAAGCCGGCACCGCGGCTGGCGGCGCGCGCGAGCGGGAAAGCTCGGCAAGCTGGCAGGCCTATCCGGCTGCCGCTGCGAGCCGTTCCGAAGTGCGGCCGCCGGACGCCGATCTCGGTCCGCTGTCCGCCCGGGGCGGGCCGGAGATGCCGTCAGCGGAGGATGCCCCCGAGGCCTGGGCCCGCTGGGCCGCGGAGCTGGCCCGGGCCACCGGCAGTGGCCCGCGCTCGTCCGGAGCGGGGGGTGCGCCCGCAGGTGCCGGACCGGACGGGGATGCCGGTGCGGGGGACGCTTCCGGGAATGCCCCGGCCGCGGCGGAGCAGGCCCGCAGTCAGGAAGATCTGACGCCGTTCATTCTCGACCTGCTGCAGGGGATGTTCGACCACATCTTCCGCCAGGTCGGTTTCAATCCGCGCGTGCGGGCCGAAATCGCCGACATGCAGTTCGCGCTGGCGCGGGTCGTGATCCGTGATCTGTCGTTCTTCCGGGATCGCTCCCATCCGCTGCGGCTGTGGATCGGCAGCGTGATCAACACCGGGATCCGTGTGAGTCCGGAGGCGGACGATGCCGAAGGAGACGGTGGCGAAGAAGGCGTGAACGCCTATCTGCAACGCATCCGCGACTCGGTCGAGCGCCTGCGTCACGAGGCGGACAGCATGGACCGGGAGGGTGCGCGCGCGCTGCTGGAGGACTGGCTGGCCGCGATCGAGGAGGAAGACGCGCGCTGGCACCGGCGCCAGGAGTCGCGCACGGAGACCTTCGAGGCCGAGGAACGCGCGGCGCGCGCACGGCGTTCGCTGACCGTCTGCGTGCTGGAGACCGGGGCCTCCCTGCCACAAACGGCGGCGGATTCCGTGGAGGCGGCCTGGGAAGACCTGCTGGCGGCGGACGGCGGCGAGGACGAGGAGGTGAGCCGGGCGATCCGCGGCGTGGTGGAAGCGATCTGTCGCGGAGCGACGCCGGCAGAGATCCAGCCGCGGGTGGCAGAGCTCAAGGCGGCGGGCGAGCAGGCCGGTGTCGAGGCGCAAAGGCTGCGCCGGGTCGTCGAGCAGCTGGGCCGGGCGCATCTTGCGCGCATGCGGGCCACGGCGGACGCCGAGGCGTTCGACCCGCAAGAGCGGATCCGCCATCGGCGGCATCTGCGCTACGAGGACGACGATCCCGAACTGGTCACCGATCTGGACGATGCCTGGGTGTTCGAGGCCAGTCGCGCCCGGGTGGGAGACTGGTACGAGATGGTCGATCGCACCACCGGTGAGGCGCGGCGCATGGCGCTGGTATGGCGGGGGGAGGCCACGCGGCGATTCCTGTTCGTGTCGCTTGACGGGGTGAGTGCGCGACGGCACAGCCTGCAGGGTGTGGCACAGGAGCTGCGCGAGGGCCGGATGCGGATCCTGCCGCAGGATAACCCGCTGGACGCAATGATTCGCTGAAGGGGTCGTGAAATCGGCCGTGCGGGGCGGCCCCGCACGGCAACCGGGTAACCGGCGGGTCAGTCGACCGGCGGCATGTATTCGTAGCGCCGGTGGTCTTCCTCTTCGGGCATGGGTACGCCGGCGGCTTCGAGGGCCTCGGTCAGGTCCTCGCAGTCGTCCAGGTCGTCGGCCCGGTTGCGCAGGGTGTACAGCGCATCCGAGGCTTCGGCGACGGGCATGCGGATAACGATTTCGCCGTTTTCGGCCTTGACCAGATTCATGATCATTCCTCCCGTTTGAGTCGCTGGTTCAGTCCTCGATCGAGGGCTGGCGCGGCGCATGTTCGTCGAATGCGTGCGGCGGCTGGCGGAACTCGTTGTCCAGCTCGTACACGCCCTGCTGCAGAACCGAAGACAGCGCGCGGGCGCCGTTGCGGACCTCGCCGTTCAGTTCCGTCAGGTTTTCGGTGATGCTTTTGGCCGTTTTCTTGTCCAGCGTCAGCGTGACGATGCCGTTCTCGTTCTTGACGTCCATGGGCGGCTCCTTTTCGGATGGTCGCACGTTGGTGACTTGATCCAGCTCAATACTGTGACAGGATTGGGGGCGTAAAATTCTCGAGGGCGTATGCCGTTCCCGTGAAGCCCCTGATTCAAGCGTAGACCATGCGTCCGAGCCGGGGGGCTTGTCGAGGGGGAAGCTTCCATTCTTCAACCGGCCGCAGAGCCGGGGTTTTCACACAGGGGATTCCTTTACGTGTCTTGTCTTTCAGCCGGAGCCCGGTGTTGATGTCTTCCCGTGCCCCGGTGTTTCGACTCAGCGCGGCCGCACTGATCGCGCTCGGCTATCTCGTGGCGGGCTCCCTGTGGGTCGCGCTGTCCGACATGCTCTTCATGTGGAGCTTCGGGATCGAGGCGAGCCTGACCCGGGTCAGTCTGCTGAAGGGCCTGGGTTTCGTCTGGGTGAGTGGCGGACTGCTGTACCTGGCCATGCGGACATTCGGGGTCCGTCGGGGCGCGCGGACGCGTAACGGCGGCGGTCTGACACTGTTGCGCGGTCGCCAGCCCTGGGTCTGGGTCGCCCTAGCGGTGGCGGTCGCCGGTTCGGTCGGTGGTGTCGCCTTCGGCACGTTCCATATCGCTCAGGCCACCGCGGATCAGCAGGTGCGCGAAGAACTGCGGGCCACTGCCTTTCTCAAGGGCGGACTGGTCGATCGGTGGATGGCGGAACGCGCCGGAGATGCCCGAATCCTGGCGGATGCGCGCGGTTTCACCGCGTTTGTCCGCTCGCTGCAGCGCCACGACTCCGAGGTCGCGCGTACCACGCTGGAGAACCGCCTGCAGGCGATCCGGACGGCCTACGGTTATCGCTCCGTGGCGATCCTGGGGGCGGAGGAACACGCGGAACTGCTGGTTGCGGGGGATGAGTCCTTCCAGCGCGCCGCGGCCAGAGCGGCCCGCGTGGAAGCGATGCAGACCGGAGCCGTCAGCCGGGCGCACGTGGACAGCGTGGACGACGAAGGGGCGACCCGGCTGCACTGGGCCGCGCCTTTGCATCACCCCGCCGATCGCAACTCGGAACCGCTGGCGGTGGTGCTGTTTTCCGCCGATCTGGATCGCCTGGCTCCGCTGCTCGGGGCCGCCATCGACCTGGAAGACGGGGACGCTGCGACCTGGCTGATCAGCCATCCATCCGATCGCGCGCCGGTGGTGATGCGACTGGACGGTGAATCGGCCCGACGCGTGGAACCCCCGGCGGAGTTTGCGCAGCTGGAAAGCCGCCTGCTGCGCAGCGGTTCCGGCGAGGCGGTGCGGATCGGATCGCTGGGCGAGGAGGATGATGGTCGCCTGGTGGCGGTGCGTGGCCTGGAGCTCGACGACTGGTCGGTGGTGGTCAAGCGGGACCGCGCGCCTCTGGTGGCCGGGGCGCATCGGCAGGCGGCATGGACCGGCGGAGCCCTGTTGCTGGTCTGGCTGCTGATGGCCGGTGCCGGGGCGCTGGTGGGGCGTCAGCAATGGCTTCAGCGCAACCTGCGGCTGATGCAGTCGCATTCGGAACAGGACCGCCTGCTGCGGGTGTTCTTCGACATGCCGTTCGTGGGCATGGCGGTGTCAGGGCCGGATGGTCAGGGCTGGGAGCGCGTCAACGACTGCCTCGGCGACATGCTGGGCTACCGGCCGGAGGAGCTGGCGAAGCTCGACTGGGATCGACTCGCGCACCCCGAGGACCGTTCCCTGGGTGCCGATCTGGATCGCGAGATGCGTGAAGGCCGGCGCGACGGCTATGACGTGGAAAAGCGCCTGCTGCGGGCGGATGGCAGCGTGATGGTGGCACACCTCTCGCTGAAGTGTACTCGCCACGCGGACGGCAGCCTGGACCGTGTCGTGGTCACGGTGGAGGACATCACCCGGCGCCGGGAGGAGGAGGAACGCCGGCGCCTGGCGTCGGTGGTGTTCGAGAACACCCGCGAGGGTGTCGTGATCACCGACAGTACGGCGCACATCCTGTCGGTGAACCGCGCGTTCACCGAGCTGATGGGCTACACCCAGGACGAAGTGATCGGGCGCACGCCGAAGATGTTCCAGTCCGGTCGGCATGACCGCACCTTCTACCAGAACATGTTCCGCCAGCTGGAGCTCTACGGGCACTGGCAGGGGGAGATCTGGAATCGGCGCAAGAACGGCGAGGTGTTCCCCGAGCTGCAGAGCATCACGGCGGTGCACGACCCGCAGGGCCGGCTCACGCATTACGTGTCGGTGTTCGCCGATATCTCGCGGATCAAGGCCTCGGAAGAGGAGCTGGACTACCTGGCGCATCATGATCCGCTGACCGAGCTGCCCAACCGTCGCCTGCTGCTGGCACGTCTGGGCCATGGCATCTCGCTGATGCGGCGGCGCAACGGGGTGCTGGCGCTGCTGATCGTGGATCTCGACCGCTTCAAGGACGTCAACGACAGCCACGGCCACGCCGCCGGCGATGCCCTGCTGCGCAGCGCGGCCATCCGGCTGCAGCGCGAGCGCCGCGGAACCGATACCGTGGCGCGGCTGGCCGGGGACGAATTCGCGGTGGTGGTGGAGAATCTGGCCCACCCGGACGACGCCGGCATGATTGCCGAATCCATGATCCGCCACCTGGCCGAGCCCTGTGACCTGGGCAACGGAGTCGAGGTCGAGGTGGTGGCGACCGTCGGGATCGCGCTGTTCCCGGATCACGGGGCCGGTCCCGAGGCGCTGCTGCAGCAGGCGGGCACCGCGCTGTCGCGCGCCAAGGAAGAGGGGCGCGGGTCGTATCGTTACTACTCGGACGCCTATACCGAGGCGGCGCGCGAGCGCATCGATCTCAGCTCACGTCTGCGCCGCGCGATGGAGCATGACCACCTGGAGGTCCATTACCAGCCGCAGTACGAGATCGCGACGGGGCGCCTCATCGGGGCCGAGGCCCTGCTGCGCTGGAACGATCCGGTGCTGGGGCGCGTGTCGCCCGGTCGTTTCATCCCGGTCGCGGAGAAGACCGGCCTGATCGTGGAGCTGGGCGCCTGGGTCCTGCAGGAGGTGATCCGGCAGGGACGGGCCTGGCTGGACGCGGGTTATCCTCCGATCCGGCTGGCGGTGAACGTGTCCGCGCTGCAGTTCCGACGGATGGCGCTGGATGAACAGGTCGCCGCCACCCTGGACGAGCACGGGCTGCCGCCGGAATGCCTGGAGCTGGAGATCACCGAGTCCGCGCTGATGGCGGATGCCGAGCGGGCCCGTCGCATCCTGGAATCGCTGCGGGGGCAGGGCGTGCATTTCGCCGTGGATGACTTCGGCACGGGCTATTCCTCGCTGTCGCAGCTGAAGAGCTTTGCGGTGGACACCCTCAAGATCGACAAGAGCTTCGTCGACGGCATCGCCGGAGTGGTGCACGAGGATGACGTGCATGACCAGTCGATCACCACCGCGATCGTGGCAATGGCGCACGGGCTGGGGCTGACCGTGGTGGCCGAGGGCGTGGAGACCGCCGAACAGCTGGAGGCGCTGTGTGCGCTGAGCTGCGATTTTTATCAGGGCTACTTTGCCAGCCGGCCGCTACCGGTGGCGGAATTCGAGCGCGACGTTCTGACCACCTCCGAACAGGGGGGGTGAGGCGCGCCGGGAATTGGTACACTTCGCGGCTTGTTGGGCCGGCCCGGCACCGGGCACAGGGGAGAGCAGAACCGATGGAAACCGATCCGGAGCGGAAACCGCATCCTGTCCTCAAGGACTATTACGGGGACGAAAGCAACAAGCGCGCGTTCGTCGACGACCTGTTCGACCGCACCGCGCCCTACTACGACCGGATCCTGCGGTTCGGTTTTCTGGGTACGGGGCAGGCGTATCGCCGCTACTCGCTCAAGCAGTCCGGTCTGCAGCCGGACATGGAGGTCCTGGATGTGGCGACCGGGACCGGCCCGGTGGCCGAAGAGATCCGCAAGATCACCGGCGATGAGCGCATCACCTGCGTGGATCCTTCGCGCGGGATGATCGACGTGGCGCGGGGCAAGCTGAATTCGCGCTTCATCCAGGGGCTGGCCGAGGATCTGCCCGTCGCCAGCGAGCAGTTCGACCGCGTGTACATGGGCTACGGTCTGCGTCACGTTCGGGATCTGCGCGAGGCGTTTGCGGAGTACTTTCGCGCGCTCAAGCCCGGCGGTCGCTGCATGATCCTCGAGGTCTCGCGTCCGCGGACGAAGCGGCAGATGGTAATGGCCCGTTTCTACTTCCGCGATTTCATCCCGTTTCTCAGTCGTGTGCTGACACGTGATCCGGACGGGCATACCCTGATGCGGTATTTCTGGGAAACCATTGACCAGTGCGTGCCCCCGGAGGAGATCATGGAGACGCTGGAATCGGTGGGCTTCGAGGACGTCCACCGTGAAGTGCAGCTGGGGGTCTTCTCCGCCTACATGGCCACGCGTCCGGCCTGATACCGCGTGGCCCTGGCCCGACTGAAGCTGCGCGTCTCCCCCGGTGCCCGCGAGGATGCGGTGGTGGGCTGGATGGGCGACGCCCTCAAACTGCGAGTCCGGGCCGCGCCGGAAAAGGGGCGCGCCAACCGGGCCGTCGAACGCCTGCTGGCGGCCGAACTGGGGCTGCCGGCGGATTCGGTGCGGGTGGTGAGCGGCCAGACCGGCCGCGACAAGACTGTGGAGGTCGACGGCCGGGGCGAGGCCGCACTGCGCGAACATTTCGCTGGATGACAAGGATTACTGATGGAACGCCTGACGCTGACCCGTCCCGACGACTGGCACCTGCATCTGCGCGACGGGGACATCCTCGCCTCGGTGTTGCCGGACACCGTGCGGCGCTTTCGCCGGGCGATCGTGATGCCGAACCTCAAGCCCCCGGTGACCTCGGTGGATGCGGCAGCCGCGTACCGTGACCGCATCCTCGCGGCACTCCCGGACGAGGCCGACTTCGAGCCCCTGATGACGCTCTATCTGACCGAGGAGACCACGCCCGGGATGATCGATGCGGCGCGCCAATCCGGCTTTGTCCATGCGGTGAAGCTGTACCCCGCTGGGGCCACCACGCATTCCGCCAGCGGGGTCACCGACATCCGCCGCTGCTACCCGGTGTTCGAGGCGATGGAACGGGCCGGGCTGCCGCTTTTGATCCACGGCGAGGTGACCGACCCGGACGTGGACATCTTCGACCGCGAGGCGGTGTTCATCGAACGCCATCTGCAGGGCCTGGTGCGAGACTTCCCCGGGCTGCGCATCGTGCTGGAACACGTGACGACCGAGGCGGCGGTCTCCTTCGTGGAATCCGCGCCGGACAACGTCGGTGCGACCATCACCCCGCAGCACCTGCTGTACAACCGCAACGCGCTGTTTGCCGGCGGCATGCGGCCGCATCATTTCTGCCTGCCGATCCTCAAACGCGAGCGTCACCGGGAAGCATTGGTGCGGGCGGCGACCAGCGGGCACCCGCGTTTCTTCCTCGGGACCGATTCCGCACCGCATCCGCGCCACGCCAAGGAATCGGCCTGCGGTTGCGCGGGCATCTATTCCGCGCATGCGGCCATCGAGCTGTACGCCGAGGCCTTCGCGGCGGCCGGCGCGCTGGACCGCCTGGAGGGCTTCGCCAGCCATCACGGTGCGGACTTTTACGGCATGCCGCGCAACACCGGCACCATCACCCTGGAACGCGCGGAATGGACCGTGCCCGAGGCGGTCCTGTTCGGACACGATCCGGGTGTACCCCTGCGGGCGGGCGAGACCGTCGCCTGGCGGGTGGCGGAGTGAAGTCCGCACCGCCCCCGGTTTGAACCCCGGGGCGGTTGGCGCGGTCTCTCCGACCAGAACCTTTCAATGCGTTTTCGCAAGGAGTCAACGTGCGGGACAGTGTGACCGAACCTGAAGTGCAGCGCGGAACCCTCTGGTTCTGGCTGCTGATCAGCCTGGGGGTGGCTGCGGCCATCATCGGGCTTGGCGTGCAGCTGGAGCCGGCGGGTGCGGCCATCCTGCGCGCCCCGCTGGAGTCGCCCGCGGCCGGTGCCCTGGGCTTCGGCCTGATGATGATCTGGGCTGCCTATGCCTACGCCCTGTCGGCCGGCAAGGCCGCGGGCTCTCAGGAGATGGGGCTGGTGGTACTCAACCTGGGCCTGCCGCTGGGCCTGATTGCCCTGTGGACCTGGGAGATCAACGCCCTGTCGTTCTTCGTGGCCGTGGGCTGGGCGATCAGCCTGGGCGGCATGGGCATCCGGCTGTTCCGGCGTGAACCACTGGCCGGCGTGATGATGCTGCCGATCTTCGGGGTGAGCCTGACGGCCATCCTGCTGTCGCTGACGCTGTGGATGCTGCCGGTCGCCCAGCAGGGCGGTGCCGTCTGACGCCATGTTGCTGAACGAGGCGCAGATCGAGGCGCAGCTGGCCGATGCCGCGCGGCGCGGGGAGTTTGATGATCTGCCCGGGGCCGGGCGGCCGCTGGAGCTGGATGACGACCGCGACGTGCCGGAAGACATGCGCATGGCGTTTCGCATCATGAAGAACGCCGGCTACGTGCCGGAAGAGGTCCGGCTGCGCGGCGAGATCGCCTCGGTGGAGGCCCTGCTGCGCGAGGCCGAGGACCCCGAGGGCCGGGAACGCCATTCGCGCCGTCTGCGTGTGCTGCTGGACCGACTGGCGCGCGAGCGCGGGCGCACCGGTGGCGATGCCGGGCTGGCCACCGAGTCCGGGTATTTCCGGGCCCTGTGCGCAAGGCTCGATGGCGAGTGAGCCACCGCGCGGCCGGGGTAGCGCCAGCCGGCCGGCCGCCCGCTATGAACCCCTGCAGCGCGAACCCGTGGACGACGGCTGGGTCGGGGACGACGAAGCCGCCCCGGCGCTGCGCACCGAAGTGACCCCGGAGACGCCGCGCAGCCTGCTGGTGCGCAACGACTCCCCGGATGTCCCGTTTACCCTGTCCATCAATCCCTATCGGGGCTGCGAACATGGCTGCGCCTACTGTTTCGCGCGGCCGGCGCATGCCTATGTGGGGCTGTCGCCCGGACTGGACTTCGAGAGCCGGCTGTACGTGAAGACCGGCGCGGCGGCCGTGCTGCGCCGCGAACTGGGTGCGCGCAACTACCGGCCGTCACCGGTCGCGCTGGGCATCAACACCGATGCCTACCAGCCGGTGGAGCGGGAATTGCGGGTCACCCGCGAGCTGCTGGAGGTGCTGACGGAGAGCGCGCATCCGGTGTCCATCGTCACCAAGTCGGCGCTGGTGGAACGCGACCTCGATCTCCTGGGGCCGATGGGGCGCGCCGGGCTGGCGCAGGTGGCGGTGTCCCTGACCACCCTCGATCGCGGTCTGTCCCGGCGTCTGGAGCCGCGCGCGGCGGCCCCGCAGCGGCGCCTGGAGACCATCCGGCGGCTGACGGATGCGGGCGTGCCGGTGAGCGTGCTGGTGGCCCCGCTGATCCCGGTGCTGACCGATGGCGAGACCGAGGACCTGCTGGAGGCGGCGGCTGAGGCCGGTGCGGTGTCGGCCGACTACGTACTGCTGCGCCTGCCGCGCGAGGTGGCGGGGTTGTTCGAGGAGTGGCTGCGGGCCCACGAACCGCTGAAGGCGGAGCACGTACTGGCCCGCCTGCGCGAAGCGCATGGCGGGCGGGTCTACGATTCCAGCTTTGGGCAGCGCATGCGGGGCTCCGGGGCCTGGGCCGATCTGCTGGGACAGCGCTTTGCCCTCGCGCGGCGCCGCCACGGGCTGGACCGCTGGTCCGGGGATCTCGATTGCTCGCAGTTTCGCCCGCCGGCGCCAGCGCGACCGGCCGACGACCGGCAGCTGGACCTGTTCTGAGCCCGTTATTCGGTGCGGCGGAATGGTCGGGGCGGCGGGCGGCTTCTGCGGCACGCCGCTTCGCGCTACAGTGACCCGGAGAGGGAGGGGTCCCATGGGCGTACGCGTACATTCCAATTCCGGTGAGGATGCCGGCTGGTGGGGGCCGGTGGAGCTGCCGCCCGGGACCACCGGGTACTGGGCGATCGGGCCGGTGGACCTGTGGCTGAAACGCTGCGCCGATGAGTGGGACCTGTGGCTGGCGCGCGAGCGGGATCCGGAGGAAAGCGGTTTCCGGCGCGAGATCCCGGCGCGCGAGCCGGTGCCCGAGAAACCGGCGGAGCAGCGACGGTTTGCCGGCACCCCGGGCGGGGCGACGGCCACGCTGGCCGTGGCCCTGGCCGACCGGCCGGTCGTCAGTCGTCCGGAGGCACCGTTCCATGTGCCCGCGGGCGGCGAGGTCACCCTGTATGTGAGCACGCCCGCCTGGGTGCAGCTGCGGCTGGGAGAGACCCGGCTCCACGAGTTCCCCGCGTATCCCGCCTCCGATACCTGGTTCGGCCCGAACACGGTGGAGGGCGAGCTGTGCTATGCCAGCCGCACCCAGGCGCGCATGACCCTCGAAGACGTGCCCGAGCGCGCCCATCGCGTGCTGACGCCGCTGACGGTGCACAATGCCGCCCGCGACACACTGCTGCTGGAGCGCATCAAGCTGCCGGTGCCGCGCCTGCCGGTGTATGCGGACGCGCGCGGCCGCCTGTGGACTTCGGCGGTGCGGGTACAGCACGAGCCCGAACGGGACCTGGCCGAGGTCAAGCTGGGCGAGGGGCCTCCGGCCGAGTCGCCCCGCGCGCGGCGGGTGGCCGAACCGCGTGAATCGGGTGGCAGCCGCTTCAGCCTGCGCGCGTTCAGCGCACTGTTCCAGTAGGGGGGCGAGATGGAAGAGGGTTCCTGGATCGCGCGCAGTGTGGAGCTGATGACCGCCGACGCGGTGCTCGCCTGGGTCCGCGCGGCGATCTATCTGGGGGTGGGGCTGCTGCTCGCGCGGGTGGTGTCGCGCACCCTGATCCGGGTCGCGGGGCGCCATCTGGACGCCCAGCAGGCGATGCTGGTGCGACGCATCGGTTTCTACCTGGTGCTGGTGCTGGCCGGGGTATCGGCCCTGCGCGAGCTGGGCTTCGACCTGACCGTACTGCTGGGGGCCGCGGGCATCCTGACGGTGGCCATCGGCTTTGCCTCGCAGACCTCCGCCTCCAACCTGATCTCGGGCCTGTTCCTGATCGGCGAGCGCCCGTTCGCGGTGGGCGACGTGGTCCGGGTGGGCGACGTGACCGGCGAGGTGCTGTCAATCGACATGCTGTCGGTCAAGCTGCGCACCTTCGAGAACCTGATGGTGCGGGTACCCAACGAGACCCTGGTGAAATCGCAGCTGACCAACCTCACGCGCTTTCCGATCCGGCGCCTGGACATGCAGATCGGCGTCGCCTATAACGCCGACATCTTGCGGGTGCGCGAGATCCTGACGGACGTGGCCGATCGCGAACCGCTGTGTCTGGAAGAGCCGCGCCCGCTGTTCATCTTCCTCGAATTCGGTGACTCGGCACTGAAACTGCAGTTCTCGGTCTGGGCGAAGCGGGAAAACTTCCTCGACCTGCGCAATCGCATGCACATCGCGGTGAAAAAGGCCTTCGACGAGGCCGGCATCGAGATCCCGTTCCCGCAGCGCACCCTGGGTTCGCTGACCGGCGCCCCCTTCCCGGTGCGCGTGGTCTCCGGCGACGAGCCGGCGCCCGGGCCCGAGGTCCCGCCGGTGGACAATGCCCCCGGTAATAATAGTTGACCGGCGGCCTACGGGCGCAGGTCGAGCCACACCGGGTCGTGGTCGGAGGCGCGCCAGGGGCCGTCGGCCGGATGCGCGCCGTCGAAGCCGAGGAACACGGGTTCGTCGGCGTTCACCGCCCAGGTGTCTGCGGCCACGACCCGCGCGGCCAGCGCCTCCGGGCCGAGCAGGTAATCGAGTTGCCCCGAGCGGCCGCGGAACACGTAGGTGTGGATGGTCTCCGGATCCGTGGCCACCAGGTCCTGCTTGCCGGCCGCGCGCAGGGCGGCCAGCGGGTCTTCGGCGGCGTAGCTGTTGAGGTCGCCGGCGATGATCACCGGCGGGTCGTCCGGTCTGGCCTCGCGCTGCCGGGCGATCCACTCCGCCAGGCGCTCGGCCTGCTCGGTGCGGCGCTGGTTCCAGCAGCCCTGACCGCGGTCGATGTCTCCGTGCTCCGGACAGCCGGTCTTGGCCTTGAAGTGCACGGCCACCACGCCGAAGGGCTTACCGCCGTCGCGTGAACGGAACCAGCCCAGCAGCGGGGGGCGGTGGTGGACCGAGTCCCCGTCGGCCGCGGTGTCCAGCAGTTCCACCCGTTCGCGGTCGTAGAGCAGGCCGACCTGGATGGCGTCGGTCCCGCTGTCGGGGTGTGCGGCCTTGCGCATGTGCGTGCGCTCGTCCAGGGCATCCATCCGCTCGCGCAGCTCGCGGCCGGCGGCGGGGCGGTTCTCCAGCTCCACGAATGCGAGGACGTCCATCGCCAGGCCCGCGAGCTGGGCGTCCAGCTTGGCGGTCTGGCGTTCGCGTTCGGCGGGGTCCTGCGCGCCGCGCTCGCCCAGGGTGACGAAGTCGTTCTCGAGATTCGCGGTGGCGATGCGCAGGGTGTCGTCGCCGGGCTCGGGTGGTGGGTCGGGGCGTTCCCCGCCCTCCCATTGCGGCGGTTGTACCGGATGCACGCGGTGGGTATCGAAGGCGTGGGTCAGGATGCCGGTCAGGCCGTCTACCCGACTGCCGACGCGGCGGGTGCCGGTGTCGTCCAGATACGGCACCGGGTCGGGTCGGGCGCGGTAGCTGCCGTCGTCCAGCACGATGCGACGGTCCCCGTCCCGGTCCCCGGCATTCGGATCGCCGAAGGCCCCGGTCTGGCCCGGGTGGCGCAGGCGCCCGCCGGCGGCAAGGTCGAGGCTGCCGTAGCGTGCCAGTTCGCGATTGGCGGTGACGGTCAGGGTCTGGTCGAAACGCACGCGCACGTCCTCCAGGGCCTCCAGCCGGTCGGCGTCTTCCGGCAGGCGCAGGGTCACGGCCTGCGGGGGTTCGCCGCGCCGGCAGCGCTCCAGTGCCTGCACTTGGGACAGTTGCGGGCGGCCGTGGTGGCGGCCGAAACGGGCATGGACCTGCACCCGGTCGCCGGGCTGCAGGTCGGTGTCCGCGTGGTCCGGGGCGTACACGAACAGCCCGGTGGGCGGGTCGGTCGCATCGTCCTGCAGATAGAACCCGCCCAGCGCGTCCTCGCCGTGGAACACGCCGCTGACCGTGCCCTCGGCGACCACGGTTTGATCCTCGTCCACCGCGCCGGCGCGCAGCTCGTCGAGGGCCATGCGTTCGTCGGCCGGTGGGGCGGGGCAGTCGGCGGCGGCCGCCCCCGGCAGGACCGGGGCCAGCAGCAGGATGAGGGTGGCGGTGGCGGCGCGCGGGGTGTGGCGGGTCGGTGCATGCATGGTTTCTTCCCTGGCGGGCGTGTGACGGCGCCCGGCGATTTCGTCGTGTGATTTCCGTATACTGCGGCGCCTTCCCCGCCCGCGGACAGGAGCGAACGGCGATGGCGATCTGGATCGCGACCCTGCTGGGAATCGTACAGGGTATTTTCATGTTCGTGCCGGTGAGTTCAACCGCGCACCTGGTACTGACCCAGCACTGGCTCATTGGTCAGGGGCACGAGCTGCCGCCGCCGGAGAGTCCGGAGATGATCCTGTTCGATCTGGTGGTGCACGTGGGCACACTGGTGTCGATCGTCTACGTGTTCCGCCGCAGCCTGTGGCAGCTCTCCGGCGGGATCGTGCGCGAGAGCTGGCAGTGGGCCTCGCGCCATGGCGACGCGCGCCGCGAGATGCTGTACTTCCGCCTCGGGATGCTGTGCGTGCTGTCGGTGGCCGCGACCGCCGTAGTGGGCTTCACCCTCAAGGCGACCTTCGAGCACGTCTTCGCCAACCCGGTGCTGATCGCCGGGACCCTGACCCTGACCGGCGTATTGCTGTGGTGGACCGACCGCCTGAGCCGGCGGCCGCTGGGGCTGCGCAAGCTGAACCCGCGCATCGCGACGGTGATCGGCGTGGCCCAGGGCTTTGCCCTGGTGCCCGGGCTCAGCCGCAGCGGCATGACCATCGTGTTTGGCCTGTTCAGCGGGCTCAAGCGGCGCTGGGCGGCGGAATACAGCTTCTTCCTCGCGATCCCGACCATCCTCGCGGCCACCGCCGTGCAGTCGCTGGACGTGTTCAACCACGACGGCCTGGGCGATCTGCCGTGGAGTGCGCTGATCACCGGGTTCGTGGTCTCTGCGGTGGTCGGCGTGGTGTCGCTGAAGATGGTGCTGTTCTTCCTCTATCGCTCCAGCCTGAAGGTGTTCTCCATCTATGTGTGGATCCTGGCCTTCCTCGTGCTGTTCGGGTTCCTCGATACCGGCGTGATGTACGGCCACTGAACCACCGCGTCACTCCGGCCCGCGCAGCACCGTGAGCGGTGCCTGATCCAGCACCCGCCGGGTTCCCAGCCACCCGGCCAGCGCGATGCCCAGGGTGCCGCCGCCGATCCCGTAGACGAACGTCATCGGGTTGATGCGGTAGTCGAAGTCGAACACCTGCCAGGCCAGCAGAGCCCCGATCGCGGTGGCGATGATCGCCGCCAGCAGCCCGGCGAGAAAGCCGAGGGTCCCGAACTCGGCCAGCAGCGCGTTACGGATGTCGCGGCGCCGAGCACCCAGGGTGCGCAGCAGTGCGGCCTCGCGCCGGCGGACGTCGCGGGTCGCCTGGACCGCGGCGAACAGCACCGTCAGCCCGGCCACCAGGGTGAACAGGAACACGTATTCGACCGCGCGCGTGGCCTGTTCGATGATGTCGCGCACGCGCTCCAGGATCGCGCTGACATCGATCGCGGTGACCGCCGGGAAATCGCGCAGCCAGCGGCTCTGGGCGTCGTGCATGTCCTCCGGCAGGCGGAACGCGGTGATATAGGTGCGCGGCTGCTCGCCCAGCAGGGCGGGAGCGCCGGTGACGAAGAAGTTCACCCGGAAGCTGTCCCAGTTGACCTCGCGCACGTTCGTGATGGTCCCGCGCACCGCGCGTCCGCCGATGCGGAAGGTCAGGCTGTCGCCCAGTTCCAGCCCCAGGCGTTCCATCAGCCCGGCCTCCACCGAGAGCCCGTCGGAATCCGGCTGGTCAAGGGTCCAGTGGCCTTCCACCACCGGGTTGTGCTCCGGTGGCTGTTCCGCGTAGGACAGGTTGAACTCGCGGTCCAGCAGGCGTCGGGTGCGCTCGTCGTCGAAGTCCTCGGGACCCACCGGCAGGTCGTTGATGGCGACCAGTCGGCCGCGGATCATCGGGTCCATCTGCGGACGTTCCAGCCCGGCCTCGACCATGCGTTCGGCCAACCGGTCCTGCTCTCCCGGCTGGATGTTCACGTAGAAGTGGTTGGGCGCATCCTCGGGGATGCTGGCATCCCAGGCCTCCAGCAGATCGACGCGCACGATCGCCAGCAGCAGCAGCGCGAGGATGCCCACGCTGAAGGCCACCAGCTGCACTGCACTGAGCCCGCCGCGTCGCGCCAGATTGGCCAGGCCGAAACGCAGCGCGATGCCGCCGCGGTCACGCAGCGGGCGTACCGCCAGGACCAGGGCCGCCCCCAGCAGGCCGAGGATCAGCAGGGCCCCGGCCGTGCCCAGCAGGACCCACAGGGCGAGCTGCGCATCGGCCGCCTGCCACCAAAGCAGGGCGCCGAAGGCCGCCACCGCCAGCCCGCCCGACAGCCACACCGAGGCCGAGGGCAGGCCGATGTCGCGGCGCAGCACCCGCAGCGGCGGGACCTGTCCGATGCGCAGCATCGCCGGCAGGGCGAAGCCGGCGGCGGTGATCAGGCCGACGCCCAGTCCGGCGACGACCGGTCGCAGGCCGGGTGCGGGCAGATCGGCGTCCAGCCAGTCCCCGAGCAGGGCGGCGAGCACGAACTGCGCGGCGAAGCCGATGGCCAGCCCGATCAGCGAGGCGATCAGGGCAACCAGCAGCACACGCCCGAAATACACCGCCAGCACCCGCCGCGCACTGGCACCCAGGGCGCGCATGATCGCCGCCGAGTCGGCGCGGCGCTGGGCAAAGTGGTGCGCCGCCACCGCGATCGCGGCCCCGGCCAGCAGCACGGCCATCAGCGACGCCAGGCCGAGGAAGCGCTCGGCGCGCTCGATCGCCGCGCGAAGCTCCGGATCGGCATCCTCCAGGCCCTGGATGCGCTGCCCGGCCTCCAGACGTGGTTCCAGCCACTGCTCGAACCCGGCCACCGCGCTGTCCGCCCCGCGCAGGTGGAACTGGTAGCGCACGCGGCTGCCGGGGCCGATCAGTTCGGTCGATTCCAGGTCCTGGTAGGCGAGCAGCAGGCGCGGTGCGAGATCGGTGAGCGCACTGCCGCGGTCGGGTTCCAGGGTCAGGACCGCAGTGATCTCCAGGTCCCGGCGGCCGACGGTGACCGTATCCCCCGGTTCCAGACCGAGGTCGTTCAGCAGGCTGCTCTCCAGCCAGGCCTCGCCGGACTCCGGTCCCTCGGTGACGGCCCGTTCCCGGCCCTCGGCATCGCGGATGCGGGCCTCGCCCACCAGCGGCCAGTCGGGATCCACCGCGCGCAGGGAGCTCAGTCGCGAGCGGTCCTCCGCACCGAACAGCACCGAGGGCAGGGCGGCCGTGCGCACCTGTTCCAGTCTACGCTCGCGGGCCTGTTCCACCCACTCGTCGGGGATCGGGTCGCGCGCGACCACCGACAGGTCCCCGCCCAGCAGGGAGGCCGCCTCGTCGGCCATGCCGCGGTCGACGCGGTCGGTGAAGAAGCCGACGGCAGCTACCGCGGCCACTGCCACCACCAGGGCGGCGGCCAGTACCCGCAGTTCGGCCGAACGCCACTCCTGACGGGTACCCCGCAGCCATCCTCGCAGCTGACGCAGCGGATGATGCAGTCCGGCCGCCGGAGTCATGCGAGGACCCCGTCCTGGATGCGGATGATGCGGTCGCAGCGCTGCGCCAGTTCGGGGTCGTGGGTGACCAGCAGCAGGGCAGCGGGGACGTGGCCGGGTTCGGGATCGTCGGTGAGGGCAAACAGGTGTTCGATGATGCGCTCGCCAGTGCGTCCGTCGAGGTTGCCGGTGGGCTCGTCGGCGAACAGGATGGCCGGCCGGTCGACGATCGCGCGCGCGATCGCCACGCGCTGCTGCTCGCCGCCGGAGAGCTGGTGCGGATAGTGGCGCGCGCGTTCGGTCAGTCCCACGCGCTCCAGTGCCTCGTGGGCGCGGCGGGTCAGCTCAGCGGCCGGCTGCTGGCCGTGTTCCGGGTTCAACTCCAGTGGCAGGAGGACGTTTTCCAGTGCGGTCAGGGCGGGCAGCAGCTGGAACGACTGGAACACGAAACCGACCCGTCCGGCGCGCAGGGCCGCGCGGCCGTCCTCGTCCAGTTCGCTGATCGTCTGGCCCAGCAGTCGAACTTCTCCGCCACTGGGGGCGTCAAGACCCGCGAGGAGACCCAGAAGGGTCGACTTGCCCGAGCCGGAGGCGCCGAGGATGGCGACCGTCTCGCCCGGGTTGACCGCCAGGGACACGCCGCGAAGGATGTCCAGCGTGCCGCTGGGCCCCTCCACCCGCTGGCGCAGGTCCGTGGCTTCCAGTACTGCTTGCGAGGATGCATCCATGTCGCGTTTCCCGTTGCTGGTCGTTGGGTATCTTGCCCTGCTGTTGAGTCTTCCGCTCGCCGCGAATTCCCCGCCGGAGGAGAATTCTGCCCACAAGGCCCCGGAGGACGACACCCATCGCCTGCTGGTGTTCGGCGATTCGCTCAGCGCGGCGTGGGGCATGAGCGAGGACGAAGGCTGGGTGGCCCTGCTGGAAGATCGCCTCGAAGCGCGGGATGGCAGCTGGCGAGTGCACAACGCCTCGATCAGCGGCGAGACCACGGCCGGCGGCCGGCAGCGCCTCCCGGACGAGCTGGAACGCGTCGAGCCGGATGTCGTCATCCTCGAGTTGGGCGGCAATGATGGCCTGCGCGGGCTGGCGCCCGCCGCCATGCGCGAGAACCTCGAGGCCATGCTGGATGCCATCGACGCCGCGGGCGCGCAGACCCTGCTGCTGGGCATCCGCATCCCGCCCAACTACGGTCCCCAGTATACGGACCGCTTCGAGGCGGTGTTCCGGGACCTGGCGGAAGAACGCGAGCTGGCCTTCGAACCGTTCTTTCTGGACGGCGTGGCCGACGACGAGGTGATGATGCATGACGACGGGATCCATCCGGCGGCCGAGGCGCAGCCGCAACTGCTGGAGAATGTCTGGCCGGAACTGGAACCGCTGCTGGAGCAGGTCGAAGCCCGGGAAACGCTGAACGGCAACCGGGACTGAGGCACCGGTTCAGTCTTCGGGGCGCAGTTCCTCCCGGCAGCGCTGCAGCACCTCGGCCGGGATCAGCGCGCGCAGCACCGGATGCAGATCGGGTTCCACCTCGCTCAGCAACGGCAGGGTCCGCACCCGGGAATGGCGCGACAGCGGATCACCGTACTGATTGGTCTGGATGCTGCGGTCCACCCCGGCATCCATCAGCGCGATGCCCGGCTGACCGCCCGGCCCCTCGTCGAGGATGTCGACCAGTTCAACCACATGTCCGTCCACCTCGCCACGCACCCCTACCAGCGGGCACAGCAGATCGATCAGACGGCCGGTTTGCTCCGAGTTCAGCTTCTCCATGACCGTACATTAGTTCGCCGGCGCGCGGGGCGCCACCCCGTGCCGCCCCGTTAAGTTTGAATCGCACCCGATGCGAGCGGAATGGCAGGAGCCTGCTTGCAGGCGAACCGGGCGGCGTTTTCGACATGCTGTCTGCTACGCGTATAATCCGGTTTCCCGCCCGCGTCTCCGTAGCTCAGCTGGACAGAGCAACCCCCTCCTAAGGGGTAGGTCGCAGGTTCGAATCCTGCCGGGGACGCCATATTTCCATCTTGTGCCATCCTGATTCGTCCATTAATACAACCAAAAACAGTTAGTTAGTAGAATGTGCAGTCCGTGCTTGTCCGTCGCTTTCTATGGACAGCTCCACACATTCGGGGGTATTTTTGGGGGTACAAGGGCGGATTGGCCCTGTTCACCTTGCTAAGATACCCCCATGCCCAAGCCAACCAATAAGCTGACTGCCGCCGCGCTGGCAGCCGCCAAGTACGAAGGGCGGCCCCGCAAGCTGTTTGATGGCGGCGGCCTGTACCTCCACATTCAGGCATCCGGCCGCTATTGGCGGTTGAAATATCGCGCCGCCGATGGCCGGGAGAAGCTGTTGGCGCTTGGCGTGTACCCCCAGGTGTCCCTTGCGGAGGCACGCAAGGCGCGGGACGAAGCGAAGGCCCGACTTGCCCGTGGTGAGGACCCGCAGGAGGTGAAGCGCGCCAACCAAGAGGCGCAGGCGGATACCTTCCAGGCGCTTGCGGAAGAGTGGATAGAGCTGAAGCGCAGCGAGCTGGCAGAAGGAACCCTGCGCCTGACTCGTCGCCGGCTCGAGACCTGGATTTTGCCAGCACTTGGGAAGCGCCCAATTCGAGAGATTGAGCCGCCAGAGGTACTGAGGTCCCTGCGTGTGCCTGAGTCTAAAGGGAAGCATGAAACGGCGCACCGCCTGCGGCAGCGGATCGGGCAAATCTTCCGCTACGCCATCGCGACCGGCCGTGCGGACCGTGATCCCACGGCGGATTTGAAGGGTGCCCTCGCGAGTAGCCCCACAAAGCACCGCGCCGCGATCACGACCCCTGGCGAACTGACACATCTGTTGCACGCAATCGACCACTATGACGGCCAACCGGCAACGTGGGCCGCCTTGCGTATGCTGTCATTGACGTTTGTACGCAGCGGGGAGCTGCGTGGGGCCACCTGGGATGAATTCGACCTGGAAGGAGGGACGTGGCGTATCCCCGCCGGCCGAATGAAGATGCGGCGGCCGCACATCGTCCCGCTGAGCGAACAAGCCCGCGAGTGCCTTCAGTGGCTGCATGCCATGACCGGTCCCTCTGGGCTCGTTTTTGAGGGCCTGCGCCCCGGCAAACCGATCTCGGAAAATACCCTGCTGGCGGCGCTGCGGAATCTGGGGTACACGTCCGACATGATGACGCCGCATGGCTTCCGGTCGACGGCATCAACGCTGCTACATGAACTGGGATGGCCGCCGGAGGTGATTGAACTTCAGCTTGCGCATGCGCAGCGCTCGCAGGTGGCCGCAGCGTACAATCGGAGTGCGCGGCTGCCCGAGCGCCGGAAAATGATGGTCGCATGGGCGGACTATCTCGATGAGCTTCGGGAGAACGATCAAGGCAATGTGGTGCCACTCAGACGCGCGTGACTGTTAGCCTCAAAGAAATACCCATTCTTTGAATAATTCACGGTTGAATTCCGGAACAAAAAAGGCGGCACCTAGAGTGCCGCCCTTCAACCGCCTATATGGTTGCCGCCGTTCGAGCAGGTGAGACCACAGCCTCAATCCTCCTGCTGGAAGAAATCCTTGAATGCTTCATCCGCTTCTTCGCGGTTTTGACGAGTCCGTTCGCGCTCTTCCTCTCGGGCCTGCTCCCTGCGGTCGATACTCTCCCGGCCCGTTTCGCCCACGACCTCCCAGGCTTCCGTGGCCTGCATTCCGTCGACCTTCTCCGCTTTTCCTTTTTCGTGAAACCGAACCATCCCTTCATCCAACTCTCTGCCCTTCTCTGGCTCGCCCTGTTCCTCAAGCCACGTAGCCGCTACGACCGTCGACTGGATCAATGAATCGGTGTTACTCGCGTCGATCTCCGGCCCATCAGCGTCATCCATGCATCCCGTCAGGCCCAGGGTCATTGGCACCAGGAGTGCCAGCGTCATCATCATCTTCTTCATCGTCATACTCCTCATACTTTGGTTATCGCTCAACCGAAATCGGTTGCATGAGCTACCGTACCAAACGACGTCAACCTGTCGATTTCTTCGGTATCAGTGATTCGGTGGTGTGCGCGTTCGCACCCACAAAAACGGGCGTCTCTTAGCCGCACTTGTCCTTTTCGCGGAATGATACCCGGGTCTAGTCCCCCATGAGCCCTTCCATGGTTTCGTCGAACTGTTCCTGCGACTCCTCGTACCGCTCATTGATCTCTTCCCTGCGTTCCTGCCGACGCTGCTCCTCCGCCTCCATGTCTTCCCGAGCGATTTCCTTCACCTCTTCATGGACGCGCGTCGCTCGCATTCCATCCAGCTCGTCCTCTCGTCCTTCATCGAGGTAGATGCCAAGCCCATGATCCAGCTCTTCCGCGGCCTCGGCCCCTTTCTCACGCTCCATCCACAGCACGGATTCCATGGAAGAGGTAACCATCACTTCCTCGTTGCTGGCATCGAACTCCGGACCTTCACCTGCGTTGCCGCACGCCGCCAGGCCCAGAGTTATCGGCGCTAACATTGCTACAGTAATTCTCTTCTTCCACATCATAATCGTTCTCCTTTGTTGGTTGCAGACCCTAGCTTACAGATCGAATCCTGTTTGTCGATTTCTTCTCCGCCGACTCCTTGGTGGTTTCTCCTGGATTGGCTATTAATCGAGATATATCAGCGGTTGTCTTCCCCGGGGGTGGGCGTCGAGCGTTCGTGTTTTGGGTCATCGTAGAACATAATAAAATGGTAAAAATCGGAATGCTCAAAGCCGCGGTAAGGGCGGTACTGTGGGACCTTGTTGTTCTCGTCAATCTTGGCGGCAGTATCGAACAAGGTTGTCGAAGTCTTTGCCAATTCGCCTTCGATCTTGTCGAAACATTTCAGCATGAGATTCGCAAACTTACCTTTCTTGTTATCGCCCTGGTGGTTGCGGTGCTTAGTTTCGTGCATAGCTATCCCTCTCTTTATCTTTGGCCTCGGCCCTCTTTGTCCGGGCGAATGTTGGCTGTCCCTGTCGGCCGCCCAGATTGTGCATGCCCGTGTCCTGTTGGTGCTTTAACGTCTTTGCCGCATATGAGGCGTCTGTTTGAGCGGATTTCTCCCTGATCTCGAATCGGGAGCGACCCGACATCTACTCCTCGCGCTGAGGGTCCGTGACCTTTCGGAACGGATAGGCGAGCATACGGACCATCAGGAGCAAGGTGGTAGCGACGATGCCGAGGAGGCTGGCTACGATAGTCAGGAGCGCCTTCGACACGACCAGGGGATGCCGTAGAGCGCCCAAGACAAACATGAGGATCAGAAAGAAGATGAGCGTGTTCCAGAAGTTGTAAGCTTCGATGGATTGTTCGATCAAGGTTGGCTCCTGTGTTGGTAAGTGAGTCGCCTGAGTGCGCCCCGGGAAGGTTGCCACGCGTTTGGGGATCGACGGTCTACGTCGGGTAGTCCCATTTCGATGATTGGAACAGGCTAGAAGGATTCTCGACGTGCGTCATGGGCGACAACCTTTCGGGGCCCCCCTGACTGAGGGTATCTATCGGCGATCTCACGGTGCGACGGGTGGAGAACGGGCACGAGGCCAGGCGAGTCTCCCCGGGTGTCGAGTTTGTCGGCATCGGGGTGGCCCGGAGCTGGCCGTGGCGCGTTCAGACAATTCGGCGGAATCTTTCTTCGCAGTGTTCGATACCCGGACGGGTCGTAGTGGTGGCCGGAGTGGCGGCACGTTGGCGCCTTGCGGGGCGCCTGCCCGGCAAGCTACCCTTGACGATGTCCATGACTGCTCAACAAGCAAACTTTCGTTGCACCATAATGGTGCAGATGTGGGCTTGGCAACCTATTGAAAGTAGCGATGGTTTTCGCGGCGAAAGAGTCTGACCGATGCCCCGACTGAAAGGGGATTAAGACCCGTTTACCTCTCATGGTTCTCCTCCGGTTATAGGTCTGACCGATGCCCCGACTGAAAGGGGATTAAGACCGACTTCGAATTCCATCCCTTCAATGCGACCGGTCTGACCGATGCCCCGACTGAAAGGGGATTAAGACCAATGGCAGCTGCGCCCATTCCGGCAAGGCCGGTCTGACCGATGCCCCGACTGAAAGGGGATTAAGACCATCGAAGAGGTATCCATTGGTTCAACTCCTTTGTCTGACCGATGCCCCGACTGAAAGGGGATTAAGACTTATCGGACGCAACCCCCATCCAGGTCTGCGGCGGTCTGACCGATGCCCCGACTGAAAGGGGATTAAGACCGGGATCGGCACCGAGGTTACCGAGGACGATCGTCTGACCGATGCCCCGACTGAAAGGGGATTAAGACCGTAGAAAAAGAAAGAGTACACAAAGGCTTGCGTCTGACCGATGCCCCGACTGAAAGGGGATTAAGACTCCTCCGGCTTGCTCTTCGCACCCAAGTCGTTCGGTCTGACCGATGCCCCGACTGAAAGGGGATTAAGACGTAGAAAAGTCGACCTTGTCGAACATGATTCACGTCTGACCGATGCCCCGACTGAAAGGGCATGGTTACGAGCCCCCAGATCCGAAACGACTTATCGTGGGTGCCGGCCGCTACTCAGACGAAATGGTTCGTGCGGATACGGGTAAGCGGCCTCGTCCGCTCAGGTCGGTTCGATGGATGGCGCGATTCAGGTTTGAGATTGCTGGTTGGAAGCTGTCCGGTTTGAACGGGAGCCTCGCGCCCGCGCCCGCGCTAGAGGCCAGTGGTGGAGCGAGGGAACTGTCGGGTGCAGGATGTGCAGACTCGTAGCCTGAATTCCGCCAGGGAAAATGGTCAGTAAGGGGATGTGTTTCCCAACAAGTGGGGACTGCGCGCGCGTCGCAAGTTAATGGCGTGGGCCGGGCGATACTCCGACGACGGCAGATTCGTTCCGTCGTGGCTGCGCTCATGGATCGGGAGCGTGTTCGGGAAGGGGGCAGTTCAGGGGCGGGGCAGTTCAGGGGCGGGGCAGTTCAGGGGCGTTGCCGGATGGGGCTCCTCAAATAAAAGCCGACGGCGTATCGTATTGGGCGGACCGTGTCGCCGTCCCTGGCGGGTGCCCGTGGCTCCGGTCTCGAGCTCGCGTCGTTGAAGCGAACGGGGTCATCGGCCAGTCAAAAGATTTGGTGGATCCCCCATTGCGCGTTTCTGATTGAGATTGATGATACCGATGGTGCAACGAATGATGATCCATATTGTCCAGGAAAGAGTGATCAGGCTCCCTGTTGCGATCAACATCATCATGGATCCCATGTCGGGGGTCTGAGCGGTTTCGTGCTGACTGCTTCCCACAAAGGATGCACCGTAAAGGCCTAGCCATGCGATCCAGATGGCAAGCACTCCCAGAAATACGATGAAGGAAGTCCAAAAAATCCGAATCATGTTCGTCCAGTGACTCCGGAGGATGCTGTCTCCGTTCTCCCGCTGGACGTATGCAAGTATTACGGCGGCAATCGCGGTCAGTCCACCGGTAAAGGGAGCGCAGATGTAGAGGGCGTAACCCACAAATCCAATTGTGTCGTCCCTGACCGCTGGTTGGCTCTGTGCGTTGGGATTGTTGGGGTCTTTTTCGTTGTGCATGTGTTTCTCATGGTCGAGTGTTGACGAGTGATGGCGGGCCGATTGGCCCTGTCAACTATCAATGGGTTTGCGGTGCCATCGATGAGGGCCGCCTATGATGATGTTGGTCAATCGAACGGGTCTTTGTGGCACGGGCTCGACGGGTCGTTCATATTGCAAAATGAATCATGAATAGGGCTTTTGTTATAGAAGGCCTGATATTCATTTTCTCGTTGCAAAGAGTCGTGCATCGGGCCGTTTGAGTGTTTGTCGCCCGGCGATGCGTTGTTGGTCCCGTCTTCGGCAAAGAAATTGATGATCCCGATGACGACGGCCAAGAGAATTAAAAAAGCGACTAATGCTCCGAAGTGATCGTGCATGCGACTATCCTTTTTCGTATTATCAATGTCTGAAGGATGAGCGACACCACGCTTGCGGTGGCTGCATGGTGTCGCTCGATGGTCAGATGGCCTCCCAGGAACCGTCCTCCTGTTCGCAAGCTGTCAGGGACTGCTCCTGATCGCCTTCACCCGGCACATCGTCCACCTCAATGTGGTAGTCGACGCACGTTCGGCCGTTCTTCTCATAGGGCTCCGAGGCGTCGATATTTTTCTCCATGGCTTGCGCTTCTTCGGCGGTGATGCCCGAGTTGCCGCCCATTGCGTTGAAGGCTGCACCCATGGCCGATCCCTGAAGGCTCTGGGCCGCACCAATGGACGCTCCGGAGCGTGCGGCGTCGCCCGTGGCCTCGCCGAGGATATCCATGGGGTCCGGACCATCGGAGGAGGCGATCTCGTCAGCCGCTTGCCGGCCGGCCCGAGCGGGTTCTCCCTCGGCCAGTTCTTCCATGTCCGGCTTGCTGGCCTCTGAAGAGGAAACGTCCGGAGTATCGCCGCGCGCGGCCTCGATGGCGTCTCCCGCGGTTCCCGCGGCCCCGGGTGGTGTGGGTGCACTGGCGCATCCGGTGACCAGGAGGGCAGCGGCAGAAGCCAGGGTTACGTGGATCGAGCGTTTCATTGTTCTCCTTTGCTTGATTGGGTGTTCGCTTGATTGTCCGGTTGGCAAGGACCGTGGGTCGTGCCCGTGCTGTTCGTCAGCGCGATATGGATACAGGCTAGGATGGAAAGCGCTGGTTGTCCGGGCCGACAACCTTGCGGGGCCGCCGCCTTGGGTCGGTCATCGGGGTTTATTGTTGGTGGGGCTTTACTGGAACCACGCGATATTCCTCCAGGCGTGCGCCGCAGGCTTCGAGGTCGTCGGCATTGAGTTCCTTGCCCCGAGCCTCTGGCGGCATGTCCAGTGAAAGATGAAAGTAACGCGCCCCCTGCTCGCAGACAGTTGCGGCGAGGTGGACGGGCAGGGTGCCCAGTACCCGGTCCCCGGGGGCCAGAACGCTCGGATCGAGATGCGCGAGCGATTCGTCGACCGCCAATCCCTGGCGTTTTGCCCATTCCACCGCTCCGGGGTGGCGGGTTACGAAATAGGTCCGTTCGGGCATGACATCCTCCGGTTCGCTGAGAGTGGGTGCATGCTCCGCGATTGGCTCGCCGGAGTCCGGATCGGCAAGCTTGCCGCGCGATCCGTTTCAGGTGTTATTGAGCCGGTTGATGGCGGCCTCGAGCTCGCGTTGCAGCCGCTCCCGGTCATGCATGATCTGCCGCACCTTTGAATTTCTGGGCGGGGTGCCATGAGCCATGGCGTTGCGCAGCTCGCGCAGAAGGTGCCATGCGTCGCGTTTCCAGTCGGGTTCTTCCTTGTTGACCCGCTTGCTGAAGGCGTCGCGGATTTGTTCCCGAGCCTTGTAATTGGTCGGGGTCTCGCCCTGTTCGATACAAAGGCTGGTGAGAAACGCCTCGAACCCGAATATCGCGGCGCGCGGATAGTCCCGTCGGCGCAGGGCACGCAGAGCCAGTGTCCGCTGATTGTTGCCGAGGTTGTCGGATCGTGCCCAGGAGAGCCGTTCGATGAGTTTTTCCCTGAACAGGGCGGAAGCCCCGCTCAGTTCGCTTTCTTCGAGTTCCTTGAGTACGGTTTGGAGTCGCTGGCGTGCAGCCGGAATATTGAGCGTGGTCTGATGGAAATGCGCTTCTGCCAGCGCCCTGGCCTTGTCCGAGGGCAGGCCATCCCGTTCCAGGAGGGGCCCGAACACCCCATAGTCCCCCGAGGCGTCAAACCGGGTGAGGGCTTCTATCCAGCGGTGAACTCCATCGAGACCATCGAGCTGAAGTACGGGCGTCATGCCTTGATCGGGGCCTTCACTCGGGGTCATGTCGAGTGCGCCGTACCATAGGTGGTTCACCTGGATGGAGCGCAGGGCCTCCAGAAAGTATGCGGACAGAAAACCGAGCATCCCCAGGTGACGGAATCCGTGGGTCAGGTCGAGATCGACTCGGCCACGCGGTATCGAGTCGGCCATCCCCTGAAGGATGTGCATCTGGTCACGGTCATCGCGGGCTTCCGGAATCAGGCGCAGTTCGACATCCATGCCCGTGGCCTCCTGCGCGAGTGCAGTCAGGGGCGCCAGTTGTTCCTCGGACACGCGGTGGTGGCTTTCCGCTTCGAGCAGTTCCAGACGCTCATTCTCCCGCCGGTTGTCCCCCTGGTCTGCCAGATGTTCCACCAGCACGCTCCACATGCTGCCGGTGGTTCCCAGAATGACGAGTCGATCCGGCATCAGTTCCTTGGCCAGTTCCAGCCCGAAAAACGGGCTGACGCGGATCGAACCCCCGGGAAAGGCGTAACTGGCCGTCCGGTAGCCCGTGGCTTCCGAGTACCGACCGCGTCCGAGAAAAGTGATCAATGAATGCATGTTGTCCTCATCGCGTGGTGTGACCATTTGGTAAAGGGAATCGAAGCCGCTTGACCGGGCGCGCACTCGTCGGTCCGCGGCTCATGTCCTGTCGGTTCGGAGTACGTCGATCGTGAATACGTGAGGAGTTCCGTCCGAGATCCGGACATACTGGCAACGTCGGTCCTGTTCGCGGGTAAAGAGTGCGCCGGCCACTGAGGCGAGTTTGGTGCCGGCGGTGATGTCCACCAGAATCTGGCGTTCCTTGAGCCGGCGTACCCACCCCTCTTCCTGCTGGCGATAGGTTTCCCAAATCACCTGAAGATGGTTCCAGACCGATTCTACCTCGTTGAAATCACAGCCCTGGGGGTCGAAAACGTTCGTCCCCGGTGCCGAATGCTTGAAATCATCCAGACTGAGGATCCGAATGTTGTGTGGGGCCAGCAGCCGCGTAAGGATCTGTCGGAAAAGGTCGAGGTCACGGACTGAGCCGTCGTCACCCCCGGACGGTATGACCACAATCTCCTTTAGTCGGGTCTTTTCCGGTTCCGCGCTCAGATGCGGTTTGATGGCCTCCAGCGGCATCCGCCAGTTAGCAAGAGTGCCCTGCCATTGATTCAGGTCTGTGGCGGGGTACAGCCTGGATGGCACTGATGCCGCGTCGTTCAGGGAATGGTCCTTCGGAAGGGCGCTCAGGAACAGTACAAGGACGCGAGTGTCGGGAGGATCCAGAGTGATCTCGCGCTGTTCGGCTGCAAAGTCGGCCGGGGCTTCCTGATTGCGCAGAAAATGGATGGCATAGAGGATGATAAGCAGACCAATGATCAGGAACACCAGAGGAGTCGTGGTAGACGGGTAGGGCACTCCCCACTCCGTCAGTGTGCTCTCCGTCAGGAGGAACAGACTGGAGCCCAGCCAGTCGAGGGCCAGAAGAATGCCCACGACGAGCAGAATGGCCCGCCATGTGTTGCCGCCGAGGACGTTCTGTAGTGCATTGAGCAGGGACCGATTGCGGGTTCCGGCGAGTTTCTTCATGTCATCTCCTGGAATTCGATACCGTACGCAGTCCAACCGCCTGTCGACGAGCCGGCTGATGAATGCACTTCCCTTAACGCTGTTGCGCCTTCACTTTTTCGCGTCGATGCCGGTCCGCCTCGGGGAATTTCCCGGTGCGGTCTGGCGTGGTGCGCTTGGTGCCCGGCTTCGCGAACGGGTATGCACCACCGGGTTGCCGGAGTGTAATGGCTGTCCTGTCGTCGATCAGTGCCCCTATCCGGCGCTGTTCGAGACCCGCGTCCCGGCCGACCCGCCGAGTGCCTTGCTTCAGCACAATGGCGCAACAACGCCCCCTTTCGTGCTGCGTCCGGATGCGTCCGGCGAAGATCAGGATGTGACCCGGACTACTCTGGGCCTCAATCTCGTGAGTCAGGACGCGCGGGCGTGTGCGCTGATGGTCCGAGCGCTGGAGCGCGCCGGTGCGCTGGGAATGGGGCGCAACCGGGTGCCGCTTCAACTTGTGAGCATCGAACAGGCCGATGTTCGGGCAGCAGGAGAAGATGGTGAGCCCCCCTGGCGTGTCCTGAATAATGATTCCATCGATCAATCGCTTGAGCCCCCCTCGGCGATGGTCGTTCCGCCGGCACCGCAAGCGGTTGATGTCCGGCTGGTCACGCCCCTGCGGATGCGCATTCGCGGGCGTTACGTGACACCGGATGCGTTTGACCCGGTCTCTTTCGTGCGCACCGTCCTGCGCCGGGCCACACACCTGGGTGCCAGTCACTGCCCTGACTTCGAGGAATCCGAACTGGCACGGATCGGTCGTCGTGCGAGCCACTTGCGACTGTTGTCCAGCGATCTCGCCTGGCGGGATCTTCGACGCTATTCCGCCCGTCAGGGTCGTGCTGTCCCCATGGGCGGACTGCTCGGGACTGTCCGGATTGGCGGGGAAGCCCTGAATGACGTCTGGCCATGGTTATGGCAGGGACAGTGGTGGCACGCGGGCAAGGGCACGACCATGGGGCTCGGGCAATACCACCTGATGCCCCTGGCCTGTGCCCCGGAGCGCTGACGGCTACAGCGCGCCCGATTGTTGTTGTTCAGGGCTTCGACTGTAAAAGAGTCTGCCGGGCGTGTCCGGACCCACAAGCTTGTCACCGGCTCCAAAGGCACTTGCACTGGTTACGGCCGTCCCTCTGAGGCGCAACCGAGTTCCGTGAGCCTGTTCGGCTCGCTCGTTCGGTGGGTGGGTGTGAGGCGCAGATATGCGCGGGCCCTGGACTGCGACCGGGCACGCCCCGGTCGCGGTGAATGGGGTCAGTCGTCGGCGATGTTCAGGCGGGTGCGGGCCTGACGCACGGCCTTGACGATCTTCTTCTGGTCGTGACTGGCGGCCAGGGTCTCCGCGTGGTTCAGCAGTTCGGCGAGGTCCGTGATGAGGTCGTCCCAGCCGGCGGCCTCCTCGGGGAGTTCGCGGATGGCCTTGTTGAGGTTGTTCCAGCGGCTCTTGCCGGGTTCGGCCTCGCAGGCCTCCAGGGCCTGGCGGAGGTCGTCGACCTGCTTTTGCTCGGGGCTCATCTCCTGGCGTTTCTGTTCGCGCTCCTGCTTTTCCTGCGCCTGTTGGTGCCGGCGGCGGGTCTCTTCCAGGGCCCGGTCGAACGCGGGGGCTTCGGGGGTGGCGCTGTCCCCAAGCTGCCTGCGAAGGGTGTGCCAGCCGTCCTTTACGTCTTTATGGGGCTTCTGGTATTGCCCGCTGCTGCGTGCCTTTACGAAGAATTTTGGATTCCCCAGCTTGTCCAGCGGGGCATCTGCCGTCTCGTCTGAGTTCGGGGTGGCCATGGCCAGCAGCTGGCGCAGGGGCTCGCTGTCTTCCCAGCGGTCTTCCGCGCCATCGGTGGCCTGTGCCCAGGCGTCGTTCATGTACTGCACGAAGGCGTGGCGGCAGGCCTCCAGGTTCACAAGCGCGTCGTCGTCGATCTCGCGTCCCGGATCGTTCGGTTCCAGGTGGGCGTCCGTCACGCTGACCGAGACCTGACCGAATCCGAACGGTTTGCCGGTCCCCAGCGAGTGGCGCAGGTCACCGCGCCCGCCGAAATCCAGCGCCCACATGAGCGCGCCCAGCTCTACGTCACGCAGGTTGTGGAAGCGGATCTGCGTGGAGAAGGTGGTCTCCGCGGGTACGGTTTCCAGCTTGACCTGGACCTTGGGGCCGGACTTCTCGGGCGGGCGGGGCGTGTGATGCGAGCTGCGGACCGGATAGCGTTTCCAGCCGGACAGTTCGGCGCGGTCATCCATCAGGGTAATGTAGTCCTTCTTCTTCTCCTGCTGGTTCAGGTAGGCGGGGTAGAACGTGGGTTTGGGTCCGTTGAGGACCATCGGGCCTTCCCAGCGGGTGGTGGCGTCCTGTTCGCACTCGGCCAGACCGGGCATCACGCGGCCCCGGAGGCTGCCATCCGGGGTGTCGGCGTCGATGCGGCCGAACAGGAGCTCGGCGAGGTCGGGGGTGTCGTCGTCCAGATGCGCGGAGTTCGCGTTCTTTCCGGCCCCGGTGTGACGGATGGCGTCGTGCAGCGAATGGCGATAGGCCAGACGGTACATCATGGCCAGCCCCAGTGAGCGCACGCCACCTTCGCGGCCGCCGTCAGCGTGCCAGAACACGGGCACGCCGGGGTCGGCATCCAGCACCTTCGGCTTCCAGAAGCGATTCCATTCGTCGGATTCCTGGTGGATGAACTGGAAGTCGCTCATCACCTCGGGGGATACGGGGATCTCGTCCCGGGGTTCGCCGGCGTCGTAGAAGATGAACTCGCGTTTTTTGGCGTTCTTTCGGGTGTAGTCCGGGCCGGGCTGGCCGGTGACCACCACGTGGCCGTGGCGCGGTCCGCGCCCGAGGTCGATGGCATCGGCCTGACCGTTGTTGCGCACGGGCCCGACATCAAAGTGGATCTCGGGGAGGGTCCCGATCAGCCCGTATCGTTTCTGCACGGTCCCCGCTTTCTTCCATTTTTGTTCATCAACGCCGAACGCCCGGATCAGTTCTTCCTGGTGCAGGCGGACGAAGTTCACCGGCCGGATGTACCAGCTGCCGTCGCGGTAGCGCAGCCAGCCTGCTTGCACCGGTGCCTTGACCATCTCCTTCATGTAGAAGTTGTCCGCCTTTGTGAGGTCGCGCACCCCCAGGCGCTGGTCCTCCACCTCGCGGAAATGGCCGAACGCGGCGATTTCGAGCACGTGGCGCAGCATGCCCTTGAGGCTGCTGGGCGGCACGGCCGGACGACCGTCCGGCGTGCGGGCGAAATGAACCTTGCCGGGTTCTCTTTCGCGGCCCGGGGTTTGCTCGCCGCCGACGCTCAGCGGGGTGTGCGCGGTCAGGCGGATGCGGATCTCGCCGCTCCATCCGTCCCGGAACGGGTGGTCGTGGCTCACGTGCGCGTGCCAGTCCGGGCGGAGCACGAACGGGGTGAGCGGCACAAAGTTGTAGGGCAGGTTGAGGGTCATGCCCGGTCCTCCTCGAATCCGTCGAATACGGCCAGTACGGCCTCGGGGGCGGCCTCGTCGGCCCGCTCGACTTCTGCGTCGCGCGTGAAGCCGTACAGGCGCAGGTAGCGCAGGGGCGCGGGTGCCCGATGGTCGTTGAGATGGCTGACGGGCTCGGCCAGATGACTGGGGTCCGCGTCCGTCTCCTCGACCCGGAAGCGATGCAGGCGCCAGCAGTCGCCGCCGCGGTATTCGAGCTGCCAGCGCGACCCGTCCGCCGCCAGGCCTTCGCCCTCCAGCGGCGGCATGCCGTCCACGGGCTCGGCGGGCAGGCTGCGGACCTCGGCGGGCCACTGCATCCAGCCCCGGTCGTCGCACAGCGCACGACAGCGCTCGTGCACGGTGGTCGGGTCCAGTTCCTCGCAGTCGTGCTCCACGCGCACGGGGGTCAGCCGGTTCACCGACGACGCGACCCAGTCCCAGCCCTGTTGCCGGCAGTTCTCAAGGAAGCGTTCGTGATCGTTGCGCAGCGATTCGAGACGGTTCATCGGGCGGTCTCTCCTTCGACGTTGAGCGTGGGCGCGTCCTGGCCGTTGACCCAGGCCCCGTTGTCGTTCCATTCGGGTTCGTGTTCGGCGGCAAAGCCGCCCAGTCCGCGGCTGCCGCCGGCGCCCAGCGGCAGCCAGCCGCGCGCAAGGTCGCGCAGGGCAAGATCCAGGGCCTTGCGCACCTCCACCGGGACCGGGATGTCCCGGCGCGGCAGGATGTGCAGGCGAAGCGGCAGGCGGCTGCGCCAGAGCTGCTCCTCCTGGAACAGGGCACCGCGCTGGACGCCGCCGGTGAAACGGTCGATGCGGTTGTGCAGTGGTGCGTGGACCGGCGGGTCGGGTTCCAGGTAGGTGTCGTTGATGATGACGGCACCGGCAAGACCGGAGGCATCGCGGTCGCTGGCGTGACCGAACAGGCTGCGCACCGCCTCGCTGCGTTCCGGATCGGGCGTCGGTCCGTCGGGGTTGACGAACTCCCCGGTCAGGCGGCGGTGGTGGAAGGCCACGCGATGGGCCAGCGCCCCCTTGATCGCCGAGGCGGGCACCACCGGCCGTGGCCGGGTCCAGGAGCCGCGTCCGTCGCGCCATTCGATCACGGGCTCGCTCTGCGGGAGCATGTTGTCGGGTTCCTTGGTGCCCGAGTACTTGCCGAGCGGGTGCTCGCCGCCGCCGATGCGCCAGCCGGCTTCGGCCTGCAGATTCAGCTCCACGCCGGGGATGCGAAACGTGGTGTCCCCGGGCGTGAGGGCCTGCAGCCCGTCGCGGCTGGCTCGGTGGCGCGGGCGCTGGCGGAATCCCTCGCGGCCTTCGGGTGTGCGCAGGTCCCAGCGCGCCACATGCAGTTCGGCTACCCGGAACGCGCCCGAGCCCGACCGAGTGCCGCGGCCCAGACGCAGGGCCGGGGACTGCAGCAGGCGCAGCAGCCCGTCCCATTCCCGGGAGGCGGCATCCGAGCCATCGCTCCAGTGGCCGAGCAGGAAGGTATAGCGGGTCCCGCGCGGGGCGAGAGTGACATCGAACTTGCCGCGGTCCTCCGCGGCGCCCCGGTGGTTGAGCCGGACGCGCTGACGGATCAGGGGGTGGCTCCGGCTCAGCCGCGACAGGAGTTCGTCGCCGTCCACGTCTTCGCGCAGGCCTTCCACGGGCCGGTCCTGGCTGTCGTGGACCAGGCCCCAGAAGACCTGCACGCGCGAGACGCGCCCGTCGCCGCGCCCTTCGCCTTCGAGGTGGCCGAACAGCCGGTCGGCGACGGTGTCGCCGTACTCGTCCGCGCAGGCGTGGCGCAGCACGCCGGCCAGTCCGCTGGCGGGCAGGGTGGGCAGGTGGTTCGCGTCCCGCATCAGGACCAGGTCATGTGTGGCATCGCCGGTCCCCGAGCCGATGGCGTGCGGGGTCTCGGCTTCCAGGGTGACGCGGGCAAAGTCGTGTACCGGGAGTTCGGGGATCATGCCTGCGGCTCCTTGGTTGCGTGCCCTTCCACGGCACGGGTCCATTCGGGGGTCTGGCCCAGCGATGCCAGCCGCACCACCACCTCGGACAGCAGCTCCGGGGCATTGCGATGAATCGCCTCCAGCTCCTGTTCGAGGCGCCGGCCGAGGTGGTGCCGGTCAGGGTCCGGGCCCAGCTGGAGCTGCCACCCCGAACGTGCGCGCACGATGGCGTCTTCGCGCGCTTCGAACAGGGCGCGCCACAGGCCCTCCGGGTCGCCCCGGTGGCGGTTGGCGGCGTCGCGCAGGCGGCCCCACTGGCTGCGTCCGGGGACCTCGGCCTCCGCCAGGGGCGCATTCGGCGGGATCCCCTGCCAGCTGCGGGCCTTGCCCAGAGACTCGACCAGGGCATCGAAGACCCGCCGGGCACGGTGGTCGGCGTCGAATTCGCGGAACTCGGTGCGGGCCATCCGGCGCAGCCGGCGCAGCAGCGCGGTGTCGGGTGCCGGCGGGACCGAGCCGGTGTCCGTGGTTCGCGCAGCGGGCGCCTCCACCTGCAGGGACTCGTCGGCGAGCATCTGCGGCCGGGCGACGGCCTGGCCCAGGCCGGCCTCGCGGTAGTGGCCGAGGCCGCGTTCCAGCGCGGGCAGGGCCTCGGGCGGGGTGCCGGCGGGCAGGGTGTAATGCAGCACACTGCCGCGGGCGATCACCTGGCGGTCGGCGTCGCGCCCGCGGCGCTTGCCGTTGTAGGGGCTGTAGCTGCGCGTGCGCAGGAAACTCTTCTCGTGGTCCCAACGGGTTTTGGCGGGCAGGCCGAGGTACTGCGGCCGCGGCTGCAGGGTGGGCTGCCCGCGGTCGTCACGCAGCGCCAGATCGGACAGCAGCCACAGGGTCAGGGTGTTGTCAGAACCGCCAACGCTGGCCGGACGCGGCGGCGGCTGGTCCAGCGGCTCGATTTGCACGCGGCCGAATTCGGCGCTGCGCGAGCGCCCGAGACGCGCGGGGCCGTTCAGACATTGGTGCAGGCGCTGCACGAGCGCGTCGTCCAGGGTGTCATCGGTCTGCAGCTCGAAGACAAAGCTCTGCCCGCGCTCCAGGGCTTCGTAGCCGAACAGCTGGCCTTCTTCGACCCGGCCGGTCTCCGGCGCGATGGCGGTCTTGAGCGACTGTCGGGTGCGCGGGCGGATCCACCGACCGCAGGCATCGACATGGCCGCCACGCAGCTGGCGGGGCTGGCGCCCGTCCTCGGGTTCGCGATGCATCAGGTTGAGCACCCGGTCGCCGTCCAGGCGGGGGTGATCGCTCCCCGCAACCTTCTGCTTGGCGTCTTCGTTCTTGTAGTGGTGCAGGGCGAGCGGCACCGGCCAGGCGGGGGTGCCGGGCTCGCTTTCGGGCAGGGCGTCGCAGAAGCGGACCGCCCCGCCGTGAAACACCTGCCAGGCCTGGTCGGATGGCAGCTCGGCATACAGCCGGCCCGCCGCCAGGCCCAGAAAGAGGCTGCCCGGCAGGTGATCGAGGGTTTCGTGTTCGCCGGCGGTGGCCGCGGACCGGCTGACGATCACGTCCTGTTCCAGGGTGACGCGGAAGGCGTGGCGCGTGGCACTCATGACGGATCCCTCAGGCTGAGTTCGGCCTCACCGAGGCCGCGGTTGCGTTCGGCGCCGACGGCGCTGATCAGCGGCAGGACGCCCTCCAGCGTTCTCCACAGATCGGCTTCATCAAGCGCGCGTTCCTGTTGCCGGCGCAGTTCTTCTTCCAGCGAGGTCACCTCCAGGCCCAGTGGCGCCTGCAGCTGCATCGGGAGGGCGACCTCGGTGCCCCGCAGGGTCTTGTCGCTGGCGCTGCCCTGTCGGTTGATGGCCGTGCGATGGACGTCCCGGAACAGGAACGGCCGCAGCTGCGGGCCATCGGTGTCGGGATGGGCGAGGAATGCCCGCTCCGCCTCCGGCAACGTGGCGTCGTCCACCCGCAGCATCCCCGGCCGGGTGGCGGAGCGCGCCTCCTGGCCGCTGCGGGAGCCGAACAGGAGTTCTTCCACGTTTTCGGCCGGCCCGTCGGGCAGGCTGATCCCGTCGAGCCAGTTCCAGGTGCCGGCACAACGCATCGCGTGGCGCAGCAGGCCCTTGAGATGGCGGCCGGGAATCACCGGCAGGCCGTCACGATCGCGCGCAGTGAGGGCGTCGAGATGCGTACCGGCGGAATGGCCGCTGCCACAGTGCCAGTAGCCGTGCAGCTGCACGGTCAGGGTCTTCGTCGACATCAGGCGGTCTCCTTCCGGGTGTCTTGCCTGTGGAGGGCCAGCAGCGCCAGCAGGTCGCCCAGCGGGCTGGAGCGCTCCCGCGTTCCTCCGTCGCCGTCACGCTCGGGGCCGAACGGCAGATCGTGTTCATCGGCCCGGCCGACCAGCGCTTCCAGGTGGCGGTCGAACTCGTGCAGTGCCCGGGCCGCCGGGGCTTCGGCCAGGGCGCGCCAGCGGTTGTATTCCTTGCGCGCAAGCTCGGGGCTTTCGTGGATGCGGGTGGCGAGCTGGCGCAGGCGTGCTGCGTTGAGGTCACCGTCCTGCAGGTGTTCGACAAGATCACGCAGGGTTTGCAGCCTCGGCAGGCTGGCGGCGTCCACCTGGCCGGCTGCATAAGCCGGGAGGCCCAGGTGGTAGACCGTATTCTCCGTCGACTCGTAGCGTTCCATCTCCTGACTACTCAGGGCCGCGGCATCGTCCGCCAGACTGGTCTGGATCCGGTGGAAGGCGACGGACGATGGCACTGTCGCCTCCTCGGTGGCTGACCGCGACTGCTGCTTCGCGCGGTCGCACAGGCTTTCCGCGAGCTGGTATCCGCGGGCGAATGGTTGCCCGGACTTGAGATAGGTGATGCCGGCACAGGCGGTCAGCCGCTCTGGCAGGCGCTCGATGACATCGTCCGGGGTGCCGGCCTCCTTCAGTTGTCCGCGAAGGGTCTGCAGCATGCGTTCGGACTCGCGCTCGAAGGCCTCGATGAAGCCCTCGGTGAAGTCCAGTGCAAGGTCGGCGCGCACCAGAAGGGTCAGGTCGTCGCCCCCCAGAACCAGCGGGCGTGCGGGGTAGACGCCGCCGGTGACCTGCGGCTGCAGCACGTCCTGCGTGGCGCTGCGGGCGGCGTCGCCCGTGGCTGCGTCCAGCCCTTCCGAGAAGGCGCGGTAAAGCCGGACGTAGTGTTCGGGGGCGTGCCCGGTGGCGTCTCCGAGTACCCGCAGGATCTGGCCCAGGCCGTTGCCGTCCGCGTGGATCAGCCCGACCATGCCGTCTTCGCCCAGCGGGAAGCGCCGCGATCCGGGATCGTCCTGTTCGAAGTTCCGGGGCCACTCGGCGTGGTCATCCGGGTCGAACTTGTGCGCCAGACCCGCGTGTTCAGACAGAGCGAACTGCCGCTTGACCCGAGTGGCGGCATCCACCGGTTCCCGGTCACGCTTGCGGTCCCGGTCCACGGCGACCTCGCCGGTACGGGCGTTGCGCTCGGCGACGGGCGCCGGGTTCGGCAGCGCGGCGGCCTGCAGGTTGCGCATGCCGGCAAGCGTGTCGATCCCCGCGTTGATGGCCCCCTTCACCGACTCACCCGAGCAAATGCAGTCCACCCGCTCGATGCCGGGCAGGAGCTGGGCCACCAGCGTGCGCCACAGGGCCCGGAAGCGCCGGGCGGTTTCCTCGTCTTCGAACACCAGGTACAGGGCACCACCGGCCCGCCGCGGTGCCGGCAGCGAGTCGGGTTCCACCTCGCAGGCGCGCAGGGCCTGGTCGAGGATGCCACGCGAGAGCTCGTCCAGCAGGTCGCTCCCCGCCACCATGTCGGCCAGGCGGCCGGAGGCGAAGAGGAATGGCTGGATGGAGCGGGCTTCGAACAGATAGGCGTGGTAGGGCATAGGTCCTTCCTTGACGGGCCGGAGGCCTTGCCTCCTGGCGGCGGGGACGATTTTTCGCCGGAGGGTACAAAAAAATTGCGGTTGCGGCAGCTGCGAAAAGGTTGTGGCCGGACTCGGGAGATATCCCGATGGTGTCGTAGCGCCGGTACGTGCGGCACTCGGCGGAAATACCGCTGAGACGCGGAGATTCAAGTCGCGCGCGTTCCTGGTAACCGGTTGCGCACGGCAGTCGATCAGCGGTTCGAGGGCTTCAGCGTCCCAGGGCGGTTTCCGGCTGAGGGAGTGCCTCAATGCTCCGGAAACGCTGGTCGTACGCCGGAAATGGAAGCGATGTTCATCGGCCGTGTGACCTTGAATCCCCTTTCAGTCGGGGCATCGGTCGGACCCCCAAGGGGGCGTCGGCCGAGCTGGAAATCGCCGTCTTAATCCCCTTTCAGTCGGGGCATCGGTCGGACGTAGACGTGCCGAGCGCACGACCCAGGAAAACCCGTCTTAATCCCCTTTCAGTCGGGGCATCGGTCGGACGGTGGATGACCTTCAAGCAGGCCCGTGACGCGGGGTCTTAATCCCCTTTCAGTCGGGGCATCGGTCGGACCATGACCGCAGGTGAAGCTGAGGTGCAGGAAATTGTCTTAATCCCCTTTCAGTCGGGGCATCGGTCGGACCGGCATTGCCGGGATCGGGGCGGCGATCATTCGTCTTAATCCCCTTTCAGTCGGGGCATCGGTCGGACTTTTTTTGGAGGTTAAAATGATCGAACAATCGGTCGTCTTAATCCCCTTTCAGTCGGGGCATCGGTCGGACGGTCAGGGCCATACAAGACGTAGGCGAGCCCATCGTCTTAATCCCCTTTCAGTCGGGGC
>NZ_KB897985.1:42085-73488 GCF_000377325.1 Thioalkalivibrio sp. ALgr3
GTCTTAATCCCCTTTCAGTCGGGGCATCGGTCGGACGGTCAGGGCCATACAAGACGTAGGCGAGCCCATCGTCTTAATCCCCTTTCAGTCGGGGCATCGGTCGGACGTGCTGAGCGATTCGTTGCTTTCCGTGACTGGGTCTTAATCCCCTTTCAGTCGGGGCATCGGTCGGACGGTCAGGGCCATACAAGACGTAGGCGAGCCCATCGTCTTAATCCCCTTTCAGTCGGGGCATCGGTCGGACGTGCTGAGCGATTCGTTGCTTTCCGTGACTGGGTCTTAATCCCCTTTCAGTCGGGGCATCGGTCGGACGACTTTGGCGGTCACGAATGACTCGCCGGAGGAGCGTCTTAATCCCCTTTCAGTCGGGGCATCGGTCGGACGCTCATCTCGGACACGCTGACGCTGAACCACGGTCTTAATCCCCTTTCAGTCGGGGCATCGGTCGGACCCGCCGGAGGTGGATGTCGAGCCGGCTGTACCGTCTTAATCCCCTTTCAGTCGGGGCATCGGTCGGACACCCCCAAACGGGGGAAACCTTCACAGGATACACGTCTTAATCCCCTTTCAGTCGGGGCATCGGTCGGACACTGGTCTGTGGTCTGGAGTTACGTGACCCAGAGTCTTAATCCCCTTTCAGTCGGGGCATCGGTCGGACTACGTTCATTTTTATCCTTGTTACCATGTTCACGTCTTAATCCCCTTTCAGTCGGGGCATCGGTCGGACTACCTCAACCGTGTACGCGAGGTGCGTCCCCGGAGTCTTAATCCCCTTTCAGTCGGGGCATCGGTCGGACGTGAGCGCAGGGTTTCCCGGCGCAAGCGGGGAGGTCTTAATCCCCTTTCAGTCGGGGCATCGGTCGGACTCTTCCGCTTCGAAGATAAGCCGTATATTCAGCGGCTTGCGACGTCCAGTCCTGCACCAATCTGGTGCAGAAAAAGTTTGCTTGTTGAGCCGGAGCAACCATGGCCAAAGGCTAGCCCGCCGGAGAGGTGCCACGCAAGGTCCGACGGCTCGACAATCCCGACAAGCTTGCCGCGCCGGACACCGCGACGCGCATTGCCGAGGATTGCGATTGCCAATTCATCGAATCGAAAGGAGCCGCACCATGCGACGTCGACCCGCGATCATTGCTTACGACATCAGCAGCCCCTTGCGCCGCCGGCGCGTTCACCGGCAGTTGGTCCAGTGGCGTATCGATGGCCAGAAATCGGTCCACGAGTGCCTTCTCGCCCCACAGGAAGCGGACGAGCTCTACCTCCAGCTCGGCGAGCTGATTGATCCGGACAAGGACCGTCTTCTGCTGGCCTGGTTGACGCCGAATGCCCCGATCGAGGCGCGGGGCAGTGGCGACAGCGAGAGCCTGTTTCGCCGGATGCTGAGGGTCGGATGATGCATGGGGATAAGTGGTATCTGGTCGCCTATGACATCCGTTGCCCGCGGCGCCTGCGTCGGGTTCAGCGCGAAATCGTGAAGGACGCTCAGGGTTTGCAGCAGTCGGTCTACCTGGTGCGCGGAAGCCGGCAGTATTTGCAGGAGCTTCTGGGCCGACTTGAGGGGCACATGGAACCGTCGGTGGATGATCTGAGGGCCTACCCCGTGCCGCACCCGGCTCGACTCTGGTGTGGCGGCGCGATGGTCAGTGCAAGCGTTGAACGCAATGAGTCCGTCGAGGCCATCGGCGTGTGGTGGGACTGGTTGTCGGAACGGATACGGCGCTGGCGGGCGTCCGCATGAGTGACGGACTCTGGTTGATCGTCGATCGTCGCGGGGCCACGCTCTCGGTAGAACACCAGTCGGTGCGGGTGGATGAGCCGGACGGTTCGTTTCGGCGAGTGCCTCCGGCGCTGCTGGAGGCGGTCGTGATCCATGGAAGGAACTCCGTCGCCAGCGACGTGTGGCGCTTGTTGGCCGGCCAGGGAGTTCCGGCGGTGTTGTTGCCGGGACGGGGCCATGGTCCCGCGGCCTGGGTGGGTGGCGGGCTGGGCGGATCGTTGAACATCCGCAGGTGTCAGTTCGGGGCCGCCGAGGACGCTCAAGGCTCTTTGCTCCTTGCGCGTCGAATGGTGCAACGGAAGTTCCGGGGATACAGGGATGCCTTGATCTGGGCCGGGCACGGCGAGTCGACCTTTCACAACCGACTGCTTGAGCTGGAGTCCCACCTCGACGAGGCGGTAACGCTCGAACATGTTCGAGGGCTGGAGGGAGCAGCGGCGCGGTTCTGGTATGACTGGCTGGCTGAACGAATTCCCGAGGAATGGGGATTCCGTGGGAGAAACCGCCGTCCACCCCGGGATCCCGTCAACGCGATGCTGTCTCTGGGCTATACGCTGCTGGCGACTCAGGCGCACTCACGGGTCGAAGCGGCTGGTCTGGATGTCCATCTGGGCTTTCTGCATCAGCCGGTACCGGGCCGCCCGGCGCTGGCGCTGGATGTGATGGAGCCCCTCCGGCCCTGGGTGGATCTGTTCGTACTGGGGCTGCTCGATCGTGTGGTGGGGCCTGCCGATTTTTCCAACAACGATCTCGATGGTTGCCGGCTGAACAAGGAACCGCGAGGCCGCTTTTATGCTGCCTGGACGTACTGGAACCGCGAGGTTCCGCCCGCCGTGTCCGGCGATGACGACGTGGAATCGGCGTCAGGCAAGGGGGTGGGTGCGTGGCTGCAAGCGGAAGTCCGGTCGCTGCGGGCGGAGTTCGAGTCGATCCGGCAGGAGATGTCGGCATGAACGTCTTGCTGGATTCCATGGTGGATCCGGAGAACGTACAGAAGGCCTGGCGCAGGGTGCGCCGCGACCGGGCTCCCTGGTCGCCAGAGGTCAACCGGGAACATCTGGAACAGGCGCTGCCTCGCCACCTGCTGCGGTTGGTGCAGGACCTGCAAACGGGGCGGTATCGGCCAGGGGCAATGCGTCAGTTTGCTGTGGCCAAGGGCGACGGCGGGCGGCGTGTGATTTCCGCCCAGTACCTTCGGGACAAGCTCGCCCAACGTATGGCGCATCAGGTGCTCGAACCGCGGGTCGAACCGTTCCTGCACCCCGACAGTTTTGGCTATCGGCCGGGGCGGGGTGTTCCGCATGCGCTTCATCGCGTGCGTGAGCGGATTGCCACGGGGTTGGACTGGGTCGTGGACGCAGATATTCGCTCGTTCTTCGATCAGGTGCCGCACCGGGGCGTGCGTCGGGAGCTGAAACGTTTCGTACGCGATCGCGGCTTTCGGCGCCTGATTGATCGCTGGCTTGTCGCGGGCAGCCACTCCGCCTCGTTGGCCGGACCCCGGAGAGGAGTGCCACAAGGAGCGGTTTTGTCACCGCTGCTTTGTAATATCTTCCTCGACCGCCTTGATCGCAGTCTGGCGGATGCCGGCATCCCGTTCGTGCGCTACGCAGATGATTTTCTTCTTCTGGCTGCGACCCGGACCGACGCTGAACGGGCACGCAGTCATGTGGATCGTCGCCTTCGGCGGATGGGACTCGAACTGCACCCGGACAAAACGCGTGTCTCCAGAGTTTCGCCGCGGGTACGGTTTCTCGGGGAGCCCGTTGTGCGTCGGTCGCGGGCTACCCGCAAACGCCGGCAGTGATCGTACCTAGGGTCCGCGAGTGGAAGGCCGGATCTCGATTTTCTCCGGGTCCAGCGTGAGCTGGTATCGGACGCGAGGCCGGGAGCCCGTTTGCTGAATCCGGTAGGCATCGGCGGCGGGGCCCAGCTTGTTCAGTTCCCTGTTGACGTGGGATTTGCGCTGGTCGAAATAGTCCGGAGGCATCCCCTCTTTGACGGCTTTCTCGACGCGCTCACGATCGCCCGCCATGGGGTTGGAAATGTCGTAGTATGCCTGAAGAAACTGCTGTGCGTACTCGGGGCCGACTTCCTGGCGGGCTACGGGCGGCTCACCATTGCGAGCGCGGCGTGCCAGCCAGAGATAAAACGCGAAATTGACCGGGCTGAGAGTGAGCGTCTCGTCGCGACAGTGAATTTCCAGACGCTCCAGGTCCAGTTCCAGACGCGGCGGCTTGAGGCTCGCCTGCGCCCGGTTGACCGCTTCGGAGAACCCCACCCCTTCCTCCACCAGAAGATCGGAGAGTCCGTCGCGCAAACGAACAAACGGGATTTGGGCGAGGGTGATTTCCGCGTCGCTGGTACGGATCGGCTTTTGTTCCCGCGTATACAGGACAACCGGGGTGCGCGGTGGGTAGAAGAACTGGTAGTGCCCCTCGAACGGCTCGGAAACCAGAACGTGGGAAAGCTCATCCTGCGGTCGCCCAAACAGCGATAGCGCATAGCCAAGGTAATATCCCATGGTCTTGCGCCCGCCCGCGATGGAAGCATGCAGCGTTAGCTGAGGATCCTGAGTCAGGCGGCGCACGAGGTCGACGATCAGGTCGGCCGCGGCTTCATTGTGGGCGGGATCCCGGATGTCATCCAGTGGTTGGCCGTGCTGGTCGCGTATGACATGAATGGTTTCGGCGCTGAAGTCAATCTGTTCGGGATCCAGTCCGTAATCAGCGCAAAGACGGTAGAAATACCCTTGCGAGGGGTCGAGAAGAGTGAGGCGGGCGCGTTCGGCGCCTTCCTGGGTGGTCACGACATGGATGGAGTCGGGAACAAAAGCGGGATCACGCTGCACGGCGAGTCCGTAGAGTGTTTCCGTGATGATCTGGGGTGCGAGCCCCGCCACGCAAAGAAGCGCGTTGCGGGGCGTAGAGTGTGTTTCGACGCTTTCCATGGCTGCGTGGTTTCCGTGGTTGGTGTTCGTGTCCTTGATCGGCCAGTACAGGGTCTTTCAATGGCCGTCGTATTGGGGCGGACCGGAGGTCCGGTATGGGCGAACGGCGGGCCGGCGATCACCTGGTGAAGGGCGGATGTTCAGTCGTCCTCATGGCTGGGTGGCGAATGTTCGTTATCGGCGTCAGGGCCGTATATCCACCAGGGCAGCGACGACGAACGGGGGGCCTCGTTCCAGAATCCGCGATGCGTCTCGCGTGGCTCGTTGTTTTCCGCCGCCTTCTCTGCCAGGTTTTGACTGGCATCCGCTGCTTTCTGGAGGCCGGCCCCGATTCGATCGAGGTGATCGAGTACCGTGTCAATGAAGGATTGTTCCTCCGGCGGTGTTTCCCCTTCCGAGTTCTGGTTGTCGGGAGTCGGTTTCTCGTTGCTCATCAGGGACTCTCCTATTTTCTGAAGAATTCAGGGGGCAGAAGCTTGTGCAGGGTACCTGTGTTCAGAATGCCCCCGCCGTAGATGGATCGCGGCGCGGTCTGCCTGCCATCCATCAGGGTGCCACGCGGTAAGTCCTTCCGTGTCTGATCAGACGGACTTGCTGTCCGGCTTCAAACGTCTGATCGTCTCCCTGCGTCACTACAACGTGGCTGCCGTCGTCTTTTCTGACTTCGATTTCCAGGCCGCTCTGGGTTGCGAGTTCACGGTCCACCCGGGACCCGGCAATCGCGCCGGCCCCGGCCCCGACAACGCGGGCAAGATCCCGGCCGGACCCGCCGCCCACATTGTCCCCGAGAAGAGCGCCGGCAGCGGCACCGGCGCTGGCACCGACCCCGCCACGCCGACCGAACGCGGACCGTGCGTCCTCGCGGATCCGTACTTGCCGAACATCGACCACCTCACCGGTCTGCACTGTCCCGGCCGACCGGGTTTGTCCGGTTTCGTAGTCACCGGAACCCACGGGCGTGTTGGCGCAACCGGTGGCCCCGATGCCAATGAACAGCGCGAGCGACAGTTTGGCCATCCCGTTAAGCATCCTGTGTCTCCTTCGGCCAGATTCTGGCTTTGTTGACCTCGAATGCAACGATAACGGGCGGTGCGGAAGATGTCCGGGTCGGCAACCTTGCGGGACTCGTCGGCTCGGGGTGGCGGTGCGTGTTCGGCTGCCGGCCCGTCCAGCTTTGGTTCCTGCCTATATTGCCCCGATGCCGGTCAGATTGCCCCGTACGAATCTGACCGCCTCGCAGCAAACCGCTGTCTGCGCATCTCGTTCAGCGCGATCCCTGTGACCGAACCGGGAGGCTGCCCTCGTCCGATTGCGGCATTCCCGCTCGATATGTAGGTTTCGGCCGGGATCGACAAGGTTGTCGGTCGAGGAGGCGGTCTAGCAGGTCGGGATACGGTAACGCCATCGGTATGCACTGCAGACCGAATTGCGAGCAAAACAATAAGGAGGCGACATGAAGCGGACTCTTCTTGTGGCGGGTGTCAGTACGGCGCTGGCGGTGCTGGCGACCGGCTGCGACTCGTATCCCACGGAGGCCGAGATCAACTTCGACGCGGTGGACTCGGAGGAGCGTGCAATGGCCCGGACGATGTGGGCCGAATTCGAGGAAACGGTCGAAACGGGCTGGTCGTTCATGCTTTCGACCGAGGTTGAGGCGGAGCTGGACCCAGTGGCCGCTCATCTCGAGGAACTGTCCGCCTATCTGGACACCCCCGGTGACGGTTCGAAACCCGAATTGCTGCACGATGGCCCGGAAAGCGAGGCCCTGCGCGCGGCGCACGCCGAGTACCTGGAAGTCCGGCGCTCGATCAAGGCCGAACAGGAAGAGGAACTCGAGGCGCGGCGGGAGGAGCTCTCGCAGGAGCTGTCGTCGATCGAGGCCGATCTTGCGGAAACGGAGGAGGCGATCGAAGCGCGCGAGGCAATGCTGCGGGACGAAGAAGAAGCGGTGAGCGAGCTCGAGGACGAGATCGAGGAAGCCGAACAGGAGTTCGAAGACATCCGCGAGACGGTCCGCCAGGAACTGAACGAGGCGATTGAGGCGGAAGATCTGCCGATCAACACCCTGGATCACCTGCGTCGTTATTCGTGGCGTGACTGGGAGAGGGAGCCTGGCGAGGAGTGCCCGAACCCGGACGATGCGCGGACCGTGGATGCTCGGGATTCCCACGGTGTGTGCCTTCTGGCAACGCCGACCCCTTACCGCGATGGCGAAGGGATCAACGAGGTTCTGGATCCGATCCTGGCCTCGAGGCTGCTGGAGGCATTCGAGGTGTCCCGGAAGCTCGGCCCTCTGGGACGCAATGCACCCGAGGACAGTCTCCGCGGCCAGCGTCGTCAGGCCCTGGAAACGCTATCCGAACGGGAGAATGAGGCGGACGCGAAGCATGGAAGTGCACGCGATCTCAACCGGAAGCACTCACGTTCCGAACGCGAGCGAGAGCGTGTTCAGGGGCGCCTGGACAGAGTGGAAGGTGCGGAACCGAACGTGCAGTCCTTCGAGGTCCGGGAAGAGCAGCAGGCTCTCCAGCGGTCGCGTCGTGAGTATCGCGATGCGTTGATCCGGACGACCGTGGAAGACCACGCCCAACCGGCGGGGGAGATGACCGACGAGGGGACGTTCCCGGTTGAGGGCGAGGAAGGCATGGTCGTGGCCGTGATGGCTGCTCAGGATGCGGTTGCCTCGCAATCCTGGGAATGGTCGATCTCCCTGTTCAAAACCCAGCTCGACGAAGAGATGGCCGACCGGAACCGAGTGCCGCTCGATCCCCATGAAGGCGAAGCCGGCCGGGCCGTGTTTGACGAGAAAGATCGGGAAACGATGACCCGGGAGGCCTATCTGGAGATCGGTCAGCAACTGATGGACTGAGGCCCGAACGCGGTCTGTGCTCGCCGTGATTCGTACACCAGAAAGCCGGGCCCGTCCTGCACTGCGCCCGCGGGACTGGTCCCGGCAAAAAATGGGGATGCGCACTCTACTCGTAGCCGGGGTATGTCAGTGTGATCCCGGAGGCGCCGCGCTGCGCGAGCAAGAGAACGCGGGCTGAGCCGGGTACCAGCTCCTGCTCTCTAGCAACCATCAACTCCGCCCAGCTTACGGTCTCAGCCGACTCGAGCTGGATACATACGTGTGGATGGGGGGGAGCCGAACCAAATCGCGCAATCGATCGGCGGCTGTAGGTCGGGGCGCATCAGGCATCGTCCGGAGGAAGAAAATGGAAACGGAATACGACCACGACTTCATGCGGCGGATCCGCCAGGACCTTCGGGCGGCGGCGTGGGCGGCCCGCATCGCCGCGAGCGAGAAACATTACCAGCACGCTTTCCACCACGAGCTTCGACGTGAGCCCATGCGGGCGGACATGGTCGCGGTGAGTGCGAAGGGGATGGTGATCACGCCGGCCTGGATCTTTCGCGACCACGGCCGCTTCATTCCCATGTGGTTTCCGAGTGAGGACAATCTGTTCATCGGGGAAGACGGTCTCATTGAACATCTTCTGGTTGTACAGGTTCCGAACGAGGAAGCTCATGTTTTTGAGGCGGAGTCTATCCCCAAGACACTCTTCTACCAGCCTGAGAAGGAGGAGGGTCGCCTTGCCGTTGATGCCCTTCTGGCCCGATACAACCGTTTGCCGGACTCCGAGGAAGATCCCGCTCCCAATGCAAATTCGATCGACTCGGCCCAAATGAATCTGGAGGGATGGCTCGCGGAGCAAAGCGTCGGCATGATCCTCGCGCTGGCGGATACTGGCTTGGGACGTCGCGGCCTTTTGCCGGAGGTCCGTCAGAGCATGGCGGCCTACTGCGAACGCGAAGGATACGACCTCGCGCCCTGGCGGCGGCAGGAGGCACAAGGCGAAGCCGTCCGTATCAAAACTGACACAGAAAGTATCCTCGGTTGGCTGTATCGCAATCGCCCGGGGGTCTATGTCGCGACCATTATGCTGGGTGTGATCAAGGACATCCACGCGGCGTCGTTGGCATGCCGCTTTGACCCCCATCTGCGGGAAGCCCTGCGAATGTACGATCCGGATTTCGATTTCGACGGTGAAAAAGCCAGGGACTATTTGGGGAATCTGGCGCGAGAGGTCCTCGATTGGCTGCCAGAAGAGAGCCTGCAGCCGATGACCGATGGACCGGTACCACTTCACCGCTACTCGGAAGCTTACGACGGCAAGAACGTAACCCGTCTTTTTTGAGGAAGGCAGGGCGAACGGGGAACACTACGAAGGCCACGGTACTCAGGATACCTGAGAGCAGACCGAGGGTTAGATTGTGGTCAACACGAAAGGAGAAGCGATGTGAACAGAGAATGGGTGGACCAGTTGGAACGAGAACAGCAAGCGCGTCGTGAACTTCTTGGATCGGTACCAGCGTCACGCGTATATATGCGGGCGCTGTTTGAGGAACGGAAGAAAGAGCTGGGTGGCTCCGATGCCCTGGCGAAGAAAAAGCGGGAAGCCTTCCGTGTTCTGGAAGGTGAAACAGGGAAGGGGAACGACCGGGATGGTGATCGTGGTGGAACGAGAGGGTGAAGCGAGCATGTGAAATAGGTGTCATGTCTCGCCTGATTGCATACCACGAGAGAAAGCATCCCTGTTCGATGCCTCGGAGTCGCTGAATATCTTGTCCGGATGGCGAGTACGGTCCATCTGAACGAATGGGCCGCGTGTCGGACCCGGTAGGGGGTAGAGGTGGCTCCAGCTTGTGTCAGTGATCGGGCGCTGGGCCAGCTTGGCGAGGTCGTTTTTCGGTGTCGGCAATCAGGCGAGAACTGACACTGTGGCTTATTCTGCCGACGACCTTGCGTTCCGTCAGTGCGTACCTCCTTCCTGATTCTCGTCATCAACGAATTCCAGTAGTTCCTCGATACGGCACCCGAAATACTTGCACAGCCGGTCGATTGTCTCGGTGCCGACATTCTGCGCACGGTTATGAGCAATCTTTGAAAGCGTGACCCGATGGATTCCCGTATGGGTGGAGATCTCCTTCATCGTCACTACACGCCCTTCCCGGTATTCCTTCTCTGCGACGAGCTCTTTAATGCGGATGCGGATCGCCATGTCTTCCTCGGGCACCAAAAGTAATTGACAGGCTACATAGCCTATGTAAAATCGGAATTGTGAAGTGTAAAGGCTACGCACGGAGCCTGAATGATTCAGCCACGGAGGAAGGATACATGGGGTACCCACCCCCGCACGATCCGCGACAGCCTGAAAGACAGCGTGCGGATCGAAGGGATCCACTACTGCTGTGCCATCTGGAGCTCGGGTTACGCCAGCCCTACCGGCGCAGGCACACCGCCGCCACATTGTGGCTGGCGGCGTCGGGGGAACCCGGAGTGGATCGCATGGCAGAGGGGCCATGCCAACACGGAAATACCGTTTATGGGCTATTCGCGATACGAGTCCAACACTGACGCGTCAGGACAGTCCGGCGATCGATCGTCTGTTGCGCGCGCGTTTTCATGGTGAAGCCGACAAGAGGGCAAGGAGGTCCGGGATGAAGATTGAAACGGTGGAACAGGTCCTGCGGATGAGGGACCACGAAGACATGGCGTGTCCGGAGCCTGTCGAGTTGTCGGCGCGCGTGGAAGTGGAGAACGAGGGGGTCGCATCTTCGGGCGAACGGGTCTTCCGCTTCCAGCTGTATGACACGACGGGGAGCGCGCGGGCGTACGGCCTGCGCCGCGACTGGGACGGGCACGGGCTGGTGAACGGGCAGCATCGGGATGTTTCCTTGCACACAGCCGTTAATCCGCGCGGGGAACGGGTGCTGGTAGCGCATCCCCTGTACGGCAACCGGCCGTGTGAACGGGATGCGCTGGAACTGCTGCCCGTTCATCGAGCGCCTTGCCCCGAAGATCTCGGTCGACTCGTACGGCTCGCGGAAGGCTTGAGGGTCGAGGCCTACCGAGACTTCCTGTGCACCGTCTTTGGCGATCCGGCGTTCACCCTGAGTTTCGTGACGGGCCGGGCCTCCGAGGACTGTCATCACCGGGAGCCGGGTGGTTTGCTGGCCCATAGCCTGGAGGTGGCCGAGCGGGTGATGGCTGCCACGGACACTATGAGTCTGGACCTTTATTCCCGGGAAGCCGGCGTCCTTCTCGCGCTGTTCCATGATGTCGGCAAGTGCGTCACTCCGGATGCGCACCGTATTCCGGAAAAGCGCCACGAGCGGCTGATTGACTACTATCTGGAGGAGCCGATGGCCACGTTGCGGCACCGGGATCGGGACGCCCATGACGCGCTGTGGCGGGTGATTGACGCCTATCGCAGTGGTGACGACTATGGCGCGCCCATGGCGGCCCTGGTGCGGGGTCTTGATCAGTGTAGCGCCCACGCCGATGTTGCGGAGAGGGCGCTTCGGGCGCGCCGTAACGGATACTGGCATCGACTCTGCGGCGGGCGTCCTGTGTGGTTGTCGCCGAGCGATCCCGAGCGGCCACCCGGCCGGCTGGGGCGTGAATGACGTTGAGCGGAAAAGGTGGGGCAGGTCCCCGCCTTTTCTTTTGGAAAACCGAAAATTCTGGAAACGCGGCTTCGCTTGAGTATCCCGGCGGAGGGCGGTGCGAGGGCGATTCCTACGGCTCGCCCGGGTCTCGTGGCATGCTGGCGTCATGTGCGGACGAATGACGCGCTACAGCGCGACCAGCGAGCTGGCCATGCGCTATTTCCAGGCGCCGGTCGATACGGGTTTCGACGCGCCGCGGTACAACGTCGCGCCGGGGACGGATCTGGAAGGGTTCCGGTCGGATGACCATGGAGGGGCCGCGTTCCAGCCGATGTTCTGGGGCTTTCGTCCCCAACGCGTCGAGGAAGGCCCACGGCCCATCAACGCGCGGGCGGAGAAGGTGGCCACCAGCCCGTATTTCCGCTCGGCGTTCGCCCACCGCCGCTGCATCGTGCTGGCCGATGGCTGGTACGAATGGCGCAGGACGGAGCAGGGCAAGCAGCCGTATTACATCACCCTGGCTGAAGACGCGCCGCAGGACGTGCTGATGATGGCGGGGATCTGGGAACCCACCGCCGACGGCGGCGCCTGCTGCGCCATCATCACCGAACCCGCATCGGACCGTCTGGCGCATATCCACGAGCGCAAGCCCCTGGTGCTCGATGCATCCTGCCGTTGGGACTGGCTCGACGCGGCACTCACCGAGCGGGAGGCCATCCGGGCACGGACGCAGCGCATGAACCCGGAAGCGCTTCGGTATCACCCGGTGTCCACCCGGGTGAACCGGCCGACTGAGGACGACCCGGCACTGATCGAGGCCATCGCGTGAGGCGCCTTGTGGCTTGGCCCCGAAATCGGGTTTCGGTCGAGGACCTCTGTTTCTCCGCTGACTCAAGCGGTCATCTTGGATGACGTGTTGGGGTCCCGGCCTCCGGGGTCTCCGATGAGAGGGTATTCACGCGCGAGCAAAGAGTTCCGGGCCCAAGGGTGGCGAAGGCGCGCGTTCGTGGCGGCCTGGAAACTGGCCCGATACCATGGGCCGGCATTGGCGCGACGGCGATTGACGCGCAGAGCGGCGAGACTGACCGGCCAGCGCACTTCCAACCCGTTACCCCTCACGCGATTCAAGGATGGCCCCTGCATGATCCTCACCCTGAACCAGCTCGAAAGGCACCTGTTCGCGGCGGCGGACATCCTCCGCGGGCGCATGGACGCCTCGGAGTTCAAGGAGTACATCTTCGGCATGCTGTTCCTCAAGCGCTGCTCGGACGTGTTCGAGCAGCGGCGGGAAGAGGTGCGCGACAACCTGCGGGCCAGCGGCAAGAGCGAGGAAGAGATCGCCAGGCTCGTCGAGATGCCCAGCTGGTACAAGGCGGACTTCTACGTCCCGCCCAAGGCGCGCTGGGAGTACCTGCTTCACGAGGCTCACCAGGGCGTGGGCAACGAGCTGAACAAGGCCCTGGCCGGTTTGGAAGAGCACAACCCCAGCCTGGCCGGGGTGCTGGAGCACATCGACTTCACCCGCAAGGTGGGTTCCACCACGCTGCCGGACAGGAAGCTGCGCGACCTGATCGTCCACTTCAGCGAGTACCGCCTGCGCAACGAGGACTTCGAGTTCCCCGACCTGCTGGGGGCCGCCTACGAGTACCTGATCCGCGACTTCGCCGACTCCGCCGGCAAGAAGGGCGGCGAGTTCTACACCCCGCGCCCGGTGGTCCGCATGATGGTGCGGCTGATGGACCCGCAGGAGGGCCACAGCGTGTACGACCCGTGCATGGGCTCGGGCGGTATGCTGATCCTGTCCAAGGAGAACCTGGAAGAGCAGGGCGGCGACACGCGCAAACTCAACCTGTTCGGGCAGGAGGCCTCCGGCTCCGTCTGGGCCATCGCCAAGATGAACATGCTGCTGCACGGCATCAGCAGTGCCGACCTGCGCAACGAGGACACCCTGACCGACCCGCAGCACGTCGAGGGCGGCGAGCTCAAGCGCTTCGACCGCATCCTCACCAACCCGCCGTTCTCCATCGGCTACACCTCCAGCCCGCACTTCCCGGAGCGCTTCCACTACGGCAGCGTGCCCGAGGGCGCCAAGAAGGCCGACCTGATGTTCCTGCAGCACATGGTCGCCAGCCTGAACGCCAACGGCCGCCTGGCCACCGTCATGCCGCATGGCGTGCTGTTCCGCGGCGGCGACGAGAAGCGCATCCGCGCAGGTCTGCTGGAAGACGATCTGGTGGAGGCGGTGATCGGCCTGGCGCCCAACCTGTTCTACGGCACCGGCATCCCGGCCAGCATCCTGGTGCTGCGCGCCAAGGGCGCCAAGCCCGAGGAGCGCCGGGGCCGCGTCCTGTTCATCAACGCCGACCGCGAATATCACGAGGGCCGCGCCCAGAACCACCTGCTGCCGGAACACATCGAGAAGATCGTCAGCACCTGGGATGCCTTCGAGGACGTGCCCGGCTTCGCCCGCGTGGTGCCGCTGGAGGAGCTGCGCGAGAACGACTACAACCTGAACATCCGCCGCTACGCCGACAATACCCCGCCGCCCGAGCCGCAGGACGTGCGCGCCCACCTCAAGGGCGGCGTGCCGATGAAGGAGATCGAAGCCCGGCGCCCGCTGTTCGACGCCCAGGGCCTCGATCCGATGCACCTGTTCACGGCCCGAGCGGACGATCCCGACTACGTGGACTTTGCCGAGCGCCTGAGCGAGAAGCGCGACCTCAAGCCGGCCATCGAGGCCGACACCGGCCTGCAGGAACGCGAGGCCCGCGTGCTGGCCGCCTTCGAGGCCTGGTGGGCCGAGCACGGCGCCAGCATCACCGCGCTCTCCGGCAACGGCGGCCGCCTGACCCAGCTGCGCGACGAGCTGCTGGGCAGCTTCTCCGCCGCCCTGGAGCCCACCGGCATGCTCGACCGCTTCGCGGTGCGCGGGATCATTGCCGGCTTCTGGTTCGACAACAAGAACGAGTTCCGCACCCTGCAGACCCGTGGCTGCCTCGGGGTGGTGGACGCCTGGCGCACCACCATCATCAGCCAGCTGGAAGACGACCAGAACAAGGTCAACCCACTGGACCACCGCCTGGTGCATTTCCTGCTGCAGGACTACGTGGCCGAACTCGAAGAGCTGGCCGCCCGCAAGGCCGAACTGGATGCCCGCATCAAGGCCGCCGAGGCCAAACCCGAAGGCGACGACGACGGCGAGGGCGAAGCCACCAGCGAGGACGACGACGCCCCGACCCCGGCCGAGATCAGAGCGTGGAAGAGCGAACGCACCCAGGTGAAAAAGCAGCACAAGGCCAAAATCGCCAACTTCGAGACGCACCTGAACACCGCCGTGGACGCCCTGGACGAGCCCGCTGCTGCCGAGCTTGTGGGCACCATCCTGCACAACGACCTCAAGGGCATCCTCGAACGCCACATCCGCCAGCAGCGCCAGCAGGTGATCGCCGCCTTCGAGACCTGGTGGGACAAGTACCGGGTAACGCTGGCCGACATCGAGGCCGAGCGCGATGCCGCCGCCAAGGAGCTGCAGCAGTATCTGGAGGGGCTGGGGTATGTCTGAGTGGAAGTCATTGCGCCTTGGTGATCACATGGAGGCTCTTTCTGGCTTCCCTTTTCCATCAGAGGGTTTCTCACAGGAAGCTGGGCTACCCCTCATCAGAATCAGAGATCTCCTCGCCACTCAGGTTGAAACCTACTTTGTAGGGAGTTATCCGGATGATTTCGTTATTAATGATGGCGATGTCCTTATCGGGATGGATGGGGATTTCAATATTGTGCGATGGGATAAGGGAAAAGCGCTTCTGAATCAACGGGTATGTAAGGTTTTTGCTTCCACGTCCCAGTTGGATGAAGGGTTCCTTTTCTGGAGTCTCGGTCCCGAACTAAAAGACATTCACCAGAAGACTCCCCAAACGACCGTTAAGCACTTGTCGGTCGGAGACTTGTATCAGCTTTGCCTTCAAGTGCCACCGGTGGATGAGCAACGCTTAATCGCCCGCATCCTCGACACCCTCGACACCCTGATCCAGAAGACCGAGGCGCTGATCGCCAAGCTGGAGAAGGTCAAGGAGGGCCTGCTTCACGACCTGCTGACACGCGGCATCGACGAGAACGGCCAGCTCCGCCCCACCCCCGAGCAGGCACCGGAGCTCTACAAGGACTCGCCCTTGGGGCCGCTGCCTAAAAACTGGTCATTCACTAACGTGTCCTCCATTGGGCAAGTAAAAGGTGGGAAGAGGCTTCCATTTGGTCATCAATACAGTTCGGAAGAGACTGAATTCAGATACTTGAGAGTGACCGACTTTTATGAACAGTCTTACCTTGCGAACCGGCTAGAGTCTATTGAGGAGGCGACTTTTAATATTCTGTCGCGCTACGAGATAAGACCCGGTGATGTATTTGTTTCGATAGCGGGTTCCATCGGCTATTTCGGGGTTCACGGCCCTGCTGACGCCGAAAACTATCGAGTAATATTGACAGAGAACGCTGCGCGGATCGTGCTCACTAGTGACGTTAACCCGGACTATTTTGCCCTTGCAATGAACTCCGAGCCCTGCCAGAAGCAGGTTGAAGCAGAAAAGGGAACAGGGGGTGGCGTGCCCAAGCTAGCCCTTTTCCGCATCGAGCAAATCCTTTTCCCCCTTCCTGGCTGCGATGAGCAGGTAGAGATAGTCAAAAGAGCAAACTCATTCTCATATCGAATCGCTTCCGAGCGGTTGAAATTAGACAAAATGAAGACGAAAAAGCAAGGCCTGATGGACGACCTGCTCACTGGCCGCGTCCGCGTCACCTCGCTTCTCGAGCAGGCCGAGGTCGGAACGTCGGCATAGACCGGGCCTGAATTTACAGGATAGTGACCAGTGGAAAATTGGGGGGGTGCATGGATGATCCAAGCCAGAAACGCGTTTCAAGTCCGATCGCCACCGGGGGCGAGGGCGTGTTCTTCGAGCAACACGTCGCGGCTTACTGGCTAGCGCAGCTGCTCGTCCGCAGCATCCCGCCGATCCTGACCGATACCGGCGTCACCGAAGTCCATTTCCAGACCGAACATCTCGGCTTCAATACGGACGACGTTCTCGTCGTCTGCGCGCGCGCAGACGGGGCGACTGCGCGGCTCGTCGGGCAGGTGAAACGCAGCTTCACCATCAGTGCCGCCGACGACGAATGCAAGAAGGCCATTGGCGACTTCTGGAGGGATTTCAAGCAGGCCGACCCTTTCAATCCCCAGCACGACCGCTTCGTGCTCGTCACGCTGCGCGGTACGAATACGCTTCTCGAGAATTTCGTCGGGCTGCTCGACTGCGCGCGGGGCGCGGCCGACGGCGAAGAATTCCAACGGCGGCTGTCTCGCGACGGCTTTATCGCGAAGAAGTCCGTCCACCAGTGTAACGAGCTCTGCCGCATCGTCAGCGCATTGGAAGGAACACCCGTCATCGCCAAAGACCTGTGGCCCTTCCTGCGGGTGCTCCATGTCCTGAGCCTCGACCTGCACACCTCCACACGCCAAACCGAGGCGCACATCAAGACGCTGCTCGCTCTCAAGTCTACCGACCCAGATCCCGTCGCCAGTGCGACGGCTGCCTGGGATGTTCTTCTAGGCCATGCCAGCGAGGCCGGACCGGCGGCACGGAGCGTGAAACGCGCCGACCTTCCAGCCGCTCTCGTCCTGGCGTACAGCGCGGTGGGCGCGCACGAGCAGCGGGTACTGATGGCACTGAATAACCACACGGACTACGTGCTGCGGAAGATCCGCACGACGGTCGGGCCTGCTTTCCACCTACGGCGCGCTGGCATCGTCCACAAAGTGCTTGCGGCCATCGAGGCGAGGCAAGTCGTCCTTATCACGGGCCCGGCGGGCAGCGGTAAATCCGTCATCGGGAAGGAAGCGGTAACCTTTCTCTCCCGCGAATTCTTCGCTTTCGGGTTCCGAGTCGAGGAATTCGCCGTCGCCCACATCGACGAAACACTCCACAACAGCCAGATCCCGGCGCGCGCCACAGAGCTTCAGGCCATCCTCGGCGCACAGGGCCGCAAGGTGCTTGTGATCGAGAGCGTCGAACGCCTGCTTGAGAAACCGACGCGCGACGGGTTCAGCGACCTCATGACGCTCGCCCAGTCCGACGACGGCCTCGGTATCCTCATGACCTGCCGCGACTATTCTGTGGAGCAGGTACGGGCCAGCTTTCTCCAGGCAGCGGGGATTGATCACGCGGTCATCGAAGTTCCGCCGCTTGACGACACCGAATTGCAGGAAATCCAGGCCGCCTTCCCGTCGCTGGCAGTCCCACTCGCCAACCCCGCGCTGCGCGAGATCCTCCGCAACCCGTACTTCATCGACAAGGCATTGCAGATTCCGTGGGACGCGGGACGCCCGCTTCCGGAGAGCGAGCGCGATTTCCGCGCCGTCTTCTGGCGGCAGATCGTGCGCGCGGACCAGAGTCCGGCCGACGGCATGCCGCGTCTGCGCGAAGTGGCATTGCAGGAGCTGGCGGTGCGCAGGGCGCGTGCCCTGTCGGATTACGTGCCAGCTACTGGACTCAATGCAGCAGCCATCGCCCTCCTCAAACAGGACTCCCTCGTTGTTTCGCCCGACTGCAATGCTTTGCTCGTGGCGACGGCGCACGACGTCCTCGAGGACTGGGCCATCCTTCAATGGATCGAGGAACAGCACCTCACGGATGAGACGGCGTTCAAGGCATTGTCGTCAGCGATAGGGACCCATCCTGCGGTGCGCCGCTCGTACCGGAAGTGGGTTGCCGAGCTGGTTGACCGCGACGCACCCGCAGCGGACCGGCTGTTCAGCGCAGCTATCGCACAGGCGGACGTACCCGCCCAGTTCCGCGACGATACGTTGGTCTCGCTGCTCAAGGCACCGTCCGCGTCAGAATTCCTCACGCGTCACGAGGCCGAGCTGCTCGCCAATGACCGCGCTATCCTCAAGCGGGTCATCCACCTCCTGCGCGTCGCCTGTGTGACTTCGCCCGCGTGGCTTGCCGACGTGCGCGGCCACAGCTCGATCCTGAGCGTGCCGGAAGGCGCGGTCTGGGCAACCGTCGTGAGGCTGGTGCACCGCAACATAGGCAGTTTCGGACAAGAAGACGCACCGCTGCTTCTCGCGTTGATCGAGGATGCCGTGCGGGGCGTCAGCTGGGGGGCACCTGACATCGACGGGGCCGAACATGTTGCCGGCATTGCCCATTGGCTCCTCCCGCGCTTTGACCACTACAGGGGAAAAGACACGCGCCAACGCATTCTGAAGGTGATTGCGAAGATCCCGAAAGCCGATCCCGCGCGCTTCGAAGCCGTCCTGCGCGGGCAGATCAAGGAAGGGCGCCGCCGCGATCCCGTCGCCGAGGAATTCCGCGACATCCTCCTTGCGGGGCTCGACGGTGCGCCCGCCGCGCGCGACCTGCCGGACCTCTTGATCTCCGTCGCACTGGATACCTTCCTCGCCACGGAGGAATATCTACGCGCGGAACCCTATGGCCGCTCATCCATCGACGTTGACCTTTACTTCGGCATCAAGGAACACCTGCGCCATGATTTTTCCCCTGCCAGTGCCTTCCGAGGGCCGTGGATCAACCTGTTCATGCACCATCCGAAGAAAGGCCTCGACTTCCTGATCCAGGTCTTCAATCACAGTGCCGAGTGGTACGCGCATCCGCGTCTCCGTGACCCCCTCGAACCCGCCTGGGAAGTCGAGCTCATGTTTGCCAACGGGACCACGCGGAAGCAATGGGTGAACCCGCGTCTCTGGGGCCTGTATCGCGGCATGACCGTCGGGCCTTATTCGCTCCAGTCGCTGCTGATGGCCTTCGAGAAGTGGTTGCTTGGCGGCGCCAAATCCCATCCCGAGGGGCTCGACGCGGTACTGCTCGAAATTCTCCAGCGCAGCAATTCCGCCGCGCTCGCAGCCGTCGTCGCAAGCGTGGCGACCGCTCATCCTCACCGGTCAGGCGAGGCCCTTCTGGTGCTGCTGTCGGTGCAGGACTACATCGAGATCGATCGCAGCCGCATGGCTGGCGAGCATCAGACTTCGACCCTCACGGGACTGTTGCCTACCATTCGCGCCGAAAACAAGATCTACGAAGAGGAGCGGAAGAAGTCGAACGCGCTGCCGCACCGAAAGCACGACCTTGAAGCGGCCATCGCAAACCTGCAATTCGGTCCTCTGGCCCCGCGGGTTCACGCCATCATCGACCGCCACATCGCTGCACTGCCCGAGCCGGACAAACGCAACAAGCACGACCTGAGATGGCAGCTCGCCCTTCACCGTATGGACTTGCGTCAGTACGACCTGGCCCACGAGCAGCCCGCAGCGAGCGATACATCAGCAGCGGACGGCGAAGGCTCTGCGAGGAATTACATCCGCCTCGAACCCAAGACTCCGGCTCCGGAAGTTCAGCAACTCATTGACGAGAGCACGAAGGAGATGGGCGAGATGAATGCCCGCCTGGGTGTTTACATGTGGGGCCTGCAAGTCTTCCAGCGGGAGGCCGGCTCTGCCGACCCCGCCCAGTGGCGGGAGAAGCTGGCAAGTGCCAAGGGGATCGACCGCACCGCGGAGCATCCCGACAACAGCCATAACGCTCCAGGATTTGTGGCTGCCGTCTGCGTCCGCGACCACTGGGACGAGATGTCGCCGGAAGAGAAGGAGTGGTGCATCGACGTCATCTGCTCCGAAATCTCCAGCCACGCGGACCAGTGGGGAACCATCGACCGCATGCAGCGGTTCTCGATGCTGGCTGATCGCCCCTGTGCCTTCGTCGTGCCGCTGCTGCTCTCCAAGCCCCTGACTGAAGCCCAGACGCCGCGTGTGCGCAAGGCCTTTATTGCCGCGCTAACCCATCCGGTCGACGAGGTGCGGTGGTACGCCACGTGGGGCGTGAATGACAAGTTCTGGGTTGCGAACCCCACTCTTGCCCTGCGCGCCGTCAATGCCATCGCAACCGAGGCCGCTCTTGCCGACCATGACTGGAACGCCGACAAGAAGAAGAGTTATGACAAGCGGCGCACGCCGGACACGATCTCGGCCGCCGCGGCCGCAGACGTTCGCGGGCGGTTCTGGATCGAAGGGGAAATCGCCGAAGATGCGCACATCAGGTTCGACATCACCGAGGTATTCGGAGCCGAGGCGCACACACAGATCCTCGCGATTCTGGGCCAGGTTCCCAACGTGCCTCTTGCTGTGGCCGCACATCGGCGCGCGAGCGAAGACCTCGTGGAGTGTTGGAACCGTGAGCACGATCGTTCTCCCGACCGGCGCGACAGGAATTTTCACAGGGAGCAGGTCATATCCGAGCGCATTCAGCAATTTGTAATGCGCGCGTCAGATGCCGATGCCGAGCAAGTCCTACAGCCAATCCTCGAGGCCGTTGACCGGCATCCGCGCGAGATCCACAACATCATCCAGGGGTTAACGAGTAGCGAGGACAGCAACCCAAATACGCCGCATTACTGGTTCCTATGGAACCTGTTTGCCGAGCGTGTCAAGAGCGCCAAGTGGCTCCCACATCTGGACACGGAGCATCCCCACGGTAGCGAGGTGCTGTCGACGATCTTTCTGACCGCGTGGTGGAAGGACAGCGTCCGTCACTGGAGGAGCCTTGAAGGCTACGCCCATAACGTCAACGCGCTCTTCGACGCGCTGCCGCCGGTCTGGATCGTGCTGGACAGCTATATCCGCTTCCTCTACCACATCGGCGAGCGTTCCATGCCCGCCGCGTTCGTACGCATCGCGAACAAGCTCAGGCGCGGAAATCCCATCGACATGCTGCGTGAGTCCAACACCGTTTTCATGCTCGAAGTTCTTCTCCAACGGCATGTCTACGTACGGCCGCTGGAACTCAAGCGCGATCCAGACTTGCGCGAGGCGATCGTGTATGTGCTCGATGTTCTTGTGGAGAGCGGTTCTTCCGCCGCGTTCAGGATGCGGGACGATTTCGTTACGCCGGCTGCCTGATGCTCCCCAGTCTCTTGCCAAGAAACTGGCTAAAAGATGCGTCGTAGGTTGTCTCAACAATTTTCGCCAAGCCCTTGCTGAGATAAGGGGGCAGTGCGCTTATCGGTTGAGTAGATCACGACGATCCACGCTGAAGTAGGCGCCGGTTACTGGCAGATGATCGAAGAGTCCAGCCGAGTTTTAGGGACCTCAGACGCAGGATAACGGGGTCGGTCCACGGTAACGATCGCAAGGTGCGGGAGGCGAACCGGCAGACGCTCGAACTGCTGCTAAATGGTCTGACAGTGGAAGGCCTGCCTGAACGGGACGGTAGTCGGGTCTGGCACTCAACCGGTCCGTGATTGCCGTTCGTCCGCGGCTGAAGGGTATAGCGCGGTGACAGGGTCCGGGTGACGGTCTATGGGTTGCCATGCACAATGAGTCGACGCAGCCCGTGGCGCAAGGAGCCCGTGCAATGAATTTCAAACAGGTGGCCCTGGAGAACTTCCGGCATGTACAGAGCCTGGAAGTGTCGCTGCACGAGCGCTTGACGGTGCTGGTGGCGCCCAATGGCCAGGGCAAGACCACGTTGCTGGACGCCCTGGCGGTGCTCATGGGGCCGTTCGTTGGCGCCTTCGACATGGGCAAGCGGCACGGGCGCCACATCCTGCACTCGGACGCACGCTACCGGGGGCAGGCGGAATTGGCGGAGCTCGAGCAGCAGTACCCGGTGCGTATCCATGCCCATATGTCGGGTCTGGGGGAGCATGACGCCGAGGCTTCGATCCTGAGGGAGCTGACCGGTCCCGGCAGCCGCACCACGATCAAGGGGGCCGCACCGCTCGCAAGCTATGGAAGTGATTTGATGGCGCAAGTGCGGGCATTCGAGCCTGTCACGCTGCCGCTGGTGAGTTACTACGGCACCGGGCGCCTGTGGAAGACGCACAAGAACCTCAAGCACAAGGCGGTTCTCAGTGCGAGCCGCACCCTGGGCTATGAGGACTGCCTCACGTCGGCCTCGAACTACTTTCAGCTTCAGGAGTGGGTGGGCAAGGCGACCATGGCGGTCTTTCAGGGGCACTCGCGTGGCGATGGCAATATGGAACGCCTCCGGGATCAGCTCGGGGCCGTGGCCGAGGCGGTGGACCGGGTGATGGAGCCCCAGGGCTGGAGCGAGTTCCATTACAGCCTGATGCATGAGGAGCTGGCCATGCAGCAGAAGGGGCAGGGGACGCTGCCGCTCAGCCTCCTCAGTGACGGCGTCCGAACCATGGTGTCCATGGTGGCAGACATGGCGTGGCGCTGCGCCAAGCTCAATCCGCACCTTGGCCGGGACGCGGCCGCCCGGACCCCCGGGGTCGTGCTGATTGATGAAGTGGATCTGCATCTCCACCCCGAGTGGCAGCAGCAGGTTGTGCAGAGCCTGCGAGCAGCCTTCCCGCTGGTGCAGTTCATCGTGACCACGCACAGCCCCCAGGTGCTGACAACCGTGCCCCGCGAGTGCATCCGCCAGCTCGGTACCGAGTGGGATGATGAGCAACAGACATGGAAAGCGACGGCGACCGAGCCGGATTTTCAGACGGAGGGCGTGGCCAGCCCCGACACGCTGGCGCGGATCATGGGCATCGACCCGGTCCCGGACGTTGTGCCGGCCCGAAAACTCGCGGCGTACCGCCAGGCAATCGAGGAGGGGCGACAGGATACTCCCGAGGCGAGGGCGCTCAGAGACGAATTGCTTGGGCATTTCGGAGAGCAGCACCCCGAGATGCTCGAATGCGAACGCCTGCAGCGCTTTCAGGAGATGAAGCGCAGGATGAAGGCCAAGGGAACGGGTCCGGATGCATAAGCTGGAACGCCCGGAAGCTCCACGTTGCCTGGGCAGGTATAGGGCGGGGCGAGATGGGTGGGGAGACGTCACCTCGCCCGACAAGACCATGCTCTGGGAACGGCTCGACGCTATGCAGTCCGAGCGGTGCGCCTACTGCGAGGTCGAATTGCGGCAGGGTCAGCGGCATATTGAGCATTTCCGGATGCGGTCGACTCATCCCCGGGATACCTTCGCGTGGGAAAACCTGTTTGGTTCATGCAACCGGCCTGACTGCTGCGGGAAACACAAGGACCCGACGAGGCACGACCCCGCTGATCTCATCAAGCCCGATGAAGATGATCCGGATGAATACCTGCGGTTCTTGGCCAATGGCCGGATTACGCCCCGGGCCGGTCTGTCGGCAAGGCAGGTACACCGGGCCAAGGAGACTGTGCGCGTGTTCAACCTCAACCATGAGTCTCTGCGCTGGATGAGATACAGAGTTGTTCAGGGCTATCTGTTCCAGGCCGAAGAGCTGGTTGCATGGTCCGAAATCGATCAGGCGGAGTATGAGCAGTACCTGCGCCGAGAGCTGGCTGCGATCTCGGGAGAGCCGTTCGAAACCGCTATCCGGCACTTCCTGACGGAAGCCTAGACTGCGACGAGGGACGCCATGGCCGGGCCAGAATACACGGACGTCGAGAAGCCGCTGATCGATCAGCTGGTCGGGCTGGGGTGGACGCACCTGGCCGGGTCGGTCGAGGATCCGGGCGTGACCCGCCGCGAGAGCTTCGCGCAGGTGGTGATGGAGCCGGTGCTGCGCGAGCGGGTGCGGGCGATCAACCTGCGCGCAGGCGAGCCCTGGCTGGACGAGAAGCGCCTGGATCAGGCGGTGTCGGCGGTTACGCGCATCCCGGCCAGCAAGGTGATGGAGGCGAACCGGCAGGCCACCGAGCTGCTGCTGGGTGGCCTGACCGTGGAGGGCCTGCCGGACTGGGACGGCGGCCGGGGCCAGACCATCCGGCTGATCGACTGGGACGAACCGGCGAACAACCACTTTGTGGTGGTGAACCAGTTCAAGGTGAAGTGCCCACCCGGATTCGATGTCGGCAAGGGCCACATCATCCCGGATCTGGTGCTGTTCGTGAACGGCATTCCGCTGGTGGTGGTGGAGTGCAAGAGCCGCACGGTGCCGGAGGGCATCAGCCAGGCGGTGGATCAGCTGCGGCGGTATCACGACCAGCGCTTCCAGGATTTCGAGGTCGAGGAGCACGAGGGCGCGCCGGCGCTGTTCGCGACCAGTCAGTTGCTGGTCGCCAGCAACTTCGACGAGGCGCGCGCGGGCACCGTGGGGGCGGCGTTTGCCCACTACCTGAGCTGGAAGACGGTGGTGCCGCGGCGCGAGTCGGAGGTGGCCGAGGCGCTGGGCGTGGCGGAGCTCTCCGCCCAGCAGCGCCTGGCGGCAGGGATGCTGGCGCCGGATACGCTGCTGGATATTGTGCGCCATTACACGCTGTTCATGAACGCGGGCGGGCAGACCATCAAGCTGGTCTGTCGCTACCAGCAGTATCGCGGGGTGACCCGCGCGATCGAACGGCTGAAGACCGGGGCGACCCGGCGCGAAGACGGCGAGGTGGACCGGCGCGGCGGGATCATCTGGCACACCCAGGGCAGCGGCAAGAGCCTGTCGATGGTGTTTCTGGTGCGCAAGCTGCGCACCGACCCGGAACTGCGCCGCTTCAAGGTGGTGGTGATCACCGACCGAAAGGATCTCCAGGCCCAGCTCTCGGAGACGGCCGCGCTGACCGGTGAGACGGTGGCGACCGCGCCGAATACCACGCGCCTGAAACAGCTGCTGGCCCGGGAGGGGCCGGGGCTGGTGTTCGGCACCATCCAGAAGTATCGCGACCCCGACACCGAGGGGGAGGGCGGCGCCGGCGAGGCGCCGGGGGATGCGGCGCCGGACGACCTGCGCAAGGTGGCGGATCCGCCCGGCGAGTACGCGACCCCGGCGGCCCCGAAGCGCAGCGAGCCGTTCGAGGTGCTGAACACCAGCGAGGACATCCTGGTGCTGGTGGACGAGGCGCACCGGACCCAGGCCGGCGACCTGCACGCGAACATGATGCGCGCGCTGCCCAACGCGGCCCGCATCGGCTTCACCGGTACGCCCATCCTCATGGGCGAGAAGAAGCGCACGCACGACATCTTCGGCGACTACATCGACCGCTACACCATCAAGGAGGCGGAGCAGGACGGCGCCACCGTGCCGATCCTGTACGAGGGGCGCACGGTGAAGGGCGCGATCAAGGACGGGGCCAGCCTGGACGGCCTGTTCGAGGACCTGTTCCGCAGCTACAGCAAGGAAGAGCTGGAGGCGATCAAGAAGAAATACGCCACCAAGGGGCAGATCTTCGAGGCGCCGCAGCTGATCCGCGAGAAGGCCGCGGACATGCTGCGCCACTACGTGACCCATATCCTGCCGAATGGCTACAAGGCCCAGCTGGTGGCCTACAGCCGGCGGGCGGCGGTGCGCTATTTCGAGGCCCTGAACGAGGCCCGGGACGAGCTGCTGCAGGAGGCGATGGCGCTGTCGGTGGAGGACAAGCAGCTCGACGATGCGCAGCTGGTGGCCCGGCCGGAGCGGGTGAAGGCGGCGATCCAGGCCTGGCGCTATCGGGACCTGCTCCGGCGGGTGGAGTTTGCCGTGGTGATCAGCGGCGGCAACAACGACGATGCGGCGTGGGCGCGCTGGACCGACCGCAGCGCGGTGGAGAACCACATCCAGCGCTTCAAGAAGCCGCTGACGCACGACGACCCCGAGAAGGCCGATCCGCTGGCCTTCCTGATCGTGAAATCCATGCTGCTCACCGGCTTCGATGCGCCCATCGAGGGGGTGATGTACCTGGATCGTTCGATTCGCGAGGCGGAGCTGCTGCAGGCGATCGCGCGCGTGAACCGTACCGGCCACCACAAGACCCACGGCATCGTGGTGGACTACTTCGGCGTGGCCAATCACCTCAAGGAGGCCCTGGCGGCCTACAGCGAGGAGGACATCGAGGGCGCCCTGCAGAGCCTGAAGGACGAGATCCCGCTGCTGCGCGATCGTCATCTGCGCGCGGTGGACGTGCTGCGCCAGCAGGGCGTGGAGCGCCTGGAGGACGTGGAAGAGGCGGTGCAGGCTCTTGCGGACGAGCGGGTGCGGGCCGAGTTCACGGTGAAGCTGAAGGAGTTCAGCCAGAGCCTGGATGACGTGCTGCCACGCCCGGAAGGGCTGGAGTTCGTCAACGATGCCAAGCAACTGGCTCATATCCACGCGCTGGCCCGCAACCGCTACAAGGATGTGCCGTCGCTGGGGCATGACGTGGGCAACAAGGTGCGCAAGCTGATCGACGACTACGTGATCTCGCTCGGCATGGACCCGCGCATTCCGCCGGTGCAGCTTACCGATGCCGACTTCGAGCGGCACCTGAACCGGCAGGTGGGTGATCGCGCCAAGGCCTCCGAGATGGAACACGCGGTCCGTTCCCATATCCGCAAGCACCTGGACGAAGACCCGGTGAAGTACGAGCGGCTGAGCGAGCGGCTGGAGGAACTGCTGCAGCAGCTGGATGGCCAGTGGGCGGAGCAAGTCGATGCGCTGGAGGGGCTGATCCGGCAGCTGCGCGAGGATGAGCCCGTGGACGGCGAGGCGCTGCCCGATCTGCCGGCCCACGCGGTCCCGTTCTGGCGTGAACTGGTGCAGAGCACCGGTGCGGACGGTGCTCCGGCCGGGGAGGCCGAAGCGGGTCGGCTGATCAACGTCACCGAGGAACTGCTCGGGGTGATCCAGGACGAGATCGACGTGCCCGATTTCTGGAAACCGTCCCATATCCCGGACCAGGAGCGGCTGAAGGGCCAGCTGTTCCAGCACCTGGTGGAGCGGGACGTGGTGCCGGTGGAGGAGGTCGAGCCGCTGGTGGAACGCCTGTTCGATCTGGCGCGGGCCAACCACGACCGCCTGGTCAACGCATGACGGAGCTACAGGTAGAAGACCTGACCTTCCGGGTGCGGGAGAGCCGGCGCCGCAAGACGCTGGAGATTACCGTGGACCGCGATGGCGAGCTGGCCATCGCGGCCCCGGCGGGGACCGATCCGGAGCAGATGCGTGCCTTTGTGGTCGAGAAACGCGGCTGGATCTACCGCAAACTGGCGGAAAAGGCCCGGCGCCACCGGCCACTGCCGAGAAAGGAATACGTCGACGGCGAGGGTTTTCTGTACCTCGGGCGCAGCCATCGCCTGAAGACGGTCCCGGCGGCCGAGCAGGCCGTTCCCCTGAAGCTCGATGGCGGGCGTTTCCGCATCCGCGAGGATGCCCTGAGCGATGCCCGGCGGCATTTCATCCAGTGGTACACCGCGCGCGCCAACGACTGGCTGGGCCGCCAGGTGGATGCCCACGCGCAGCGCCTCGGCCTGTCGCCCGCGGGCGTCCGGGTGCAGGACCTCGGGTTCCGCTGGGGCTCCTGCGGCCGGGGCGGCTGGCTCTACTTCCACTGGAAGACGATCCTGCTGCCCCGGAACATTGCCGAGTACGTCGCGGTGCACGAGCTGATCCACCTGCACGAGCCCCACCACACCCCCGAGTTCTGGCGCCGCCTCGAACGTGCCATGCCCGACTACGACCAGCGCAAGCGCTGGCTCGCCGAACACGGCATCGAAGTGGAGGGGATCTGAGTGCCTTTCCAACTGTCAGGCGAGGCTCGATGCCCGACAGCTATTTTTGTAAAACGCTATTAGTGAGGAGTGTTTATGCCCAGAATGATTGTGACGCTACGTCGTGACGGACAAACGGAAACGAAGGAAATCAAGGCGCCCGGCCTGGCGGAGGCCCGCAACCTGGCTGCCACGGATTACCCTGACGCCGAAATCGTTTCGGTTGAGAAGGCATCGGGTGAAGGTGGCAGCAAAACTGGCGGAACATATGAAGGACCCGCTTCCTCCAGCGTGGACGTTGGGCCGACCGGAAAGCATCAGGAACAATCCGAAGCATCCGTTCAAGCGCACGCGGGCGGAGAGCATGTCGAGGGGAAAGCGGCCGGTTCTACGTCATTGCCCTCTGGTAACGGGAATGACTCGGTGACCGATCTGCTTTATTCGCGCAACCTGCTGGGGCCGGCCCTCGCGGTGATCGGTCTTGTGGTCATCGGTATCGGCATCATTGCTGGCCTTGTCAATGCCGCCAATCTCCCGGATCGGGCGGATGGCCTGACGGTGATGGCGGCGATGTTGAGCGTGTGGTTATATACGTTGGTCAGCGGCCTTCTGATCCTGGGGGTGGGTGCGATGGTCACCTATCTTTTCCGCATCCAATCGATGATGGCGCGCGACCGCCGCGGGTGACCGGGAGCGGGACCCATGGTCGCGTCCCTACACGCACGAGTTCTGGCGCCGCCTCGAACGCGCCATGGCCGACTACGACCAGCGCAAGGGCTGGCTCGCCGAACACGGCATCGAGGTGGAGGGGATCTGAGTGCCGACCGGCATCGACGACGGCTGGAAGCGCGGGTTTGGTCGCGATCAGGCCGGATGACAGCGGGATGCTCGGGTGGGAGCAGCGCCGAGGGCGGCTAACGCACGGTGATCGACTCTGCAGGCATTTCAGGGTTGGGCTTGTGCTGATCGATATGCTTGAAATCGACGGCCATCCGGGCGCCTGGATCGCTAACGGGGACGGCACGGACGGTCAACTTCACCTTGTTGCCGAGTTCGATGGTCAGCCGTCTGGGTCGCTCGCTCTGGAAACATCCCTGCTCGGGGAAGAACAGAGCCACCTCGCGGCACCCGTATGCGGCGGCATAGGTGCTGATTTGATAGAGGTCCGAGTTGGACAAATCTCGGAGAAGATCCTCGCCGGCGAGGATTTTCCATTTGGTGTCGAGGATGGACACGACGGTGTTGTGCCGGTTCAACAGGGCGATGTCGGGCCGCATTCGCCGTCGAGGTGAACCACGCTCCTCGGTGACCAAGTGTTGGATCGGGCCTTGTTCTTGCAGCCTGAGGCCGGCGCGCCGCACCTCGGGCTCTATCAGGCTGGCGGTGTATCGCTCGAACAGCCGGTTCATGTCGAATAGAAGGCTGAAGGTACGGCTTGGGCCGCCGCGAACGTCGAGGTACTGGCCGGAAAGGAAGAGATGGGCGAGGTCGACCACGGGCGCGTAGCGTCGCTGCATCCGGTTCAGATCATCGCCGCGTGGGGCCCATTCGTGTCGCTGCAACGACGGGACATGGGCGAAACGCATGCGCAGTGACGCGATGTACTGGCGCAGGAGGGGATCCGACACGAGTGTCTGCAGAAGATCGAGGGCGGTTTTCAGCAGGCGGTTGACCGGGGTGTCCGTACTGAGTTCATTAAACCGACAGGCGATGCGTTGTGGGTGGGTGAGGTTCTCGCGTTGTTGACGCACCATGTCGATACGCCCGCGGACCATGCCCAGGTTGTCCTCGACGTCCCGGTAGTCCTGCAGCATGCCATGGCGAAGCTGGTGATCGAGGAGTTCGGCAAAATGCCGGATGAAGATGTCCAGCAGGAGCGCTTCGCTGTGTGCCAGGCTCGCGGCGCCCATATCCAGCGCATTGAGTTCGCTTCCGCGGCTCAGCAGAGTTAGCAGTGTCTGGCGCTGGTGCGCGGCCGACTGATAGGTGGACAGCTTGGGCAGGACTTCGATCTGGACATTGTCGAGGCGGAAGACGCCACAGAACTGGCGAAACTTGACGCGCTGATGCCCCCATTCGAGGCAGCCCCCGGGCAATTGCGGCTCGGCCTCCGCGAGCAGGTCGGCCTCCCGGCGGTAAAGGTCGCCGTGTTCGTCAATCGCGAGCCAGCCGTGTTCGCGGGCAAGAAGCTGCCTCATTCGTCCACGTCGCTCACGTTCTCGTAAATCTTGCGGATGGCATCCGGCGCAATGTCTCCGGTTGCCTTGACCTGATAGTCGGGCTTCTCAGGGCCGGGATGTAATGACCCCCGGGTTTTTGCTCACCCTACGCGCTTAACGCGGGGTGGGCCCGTGGCGCCGCATAGCCCAGTGCCTGATGCGGCCGTTGCTCGTTGTAGTACCGGATCCAGTCGCCGATCACCGCCCGTGCGTGACCCAGGGACTCGAAGCGGTGCTGCCAGATGCACTCCTCTTTCAGTGAGCGGAAGAACCGCTCGATCAGACCGTTCTGTTCCGGCGTGTACGGTGTGGTGAACTCCTGGTTCAGACCATAGGCCTTCACCGTCGCGGTGAACCGCCGTGAGCTGAACACCAGTCCATTGTCGGACCGGAGTGCCAGCGGTTGTGCCACCCGCTGGAGCACACCCAGGCGCTGGATCAGCGCTTCTTCAAGGGCCGCCTCGGCCGTCGGGCTGCTCCCTCGGCTGGACAGCCGCCAGCCAAGGACCTCCCGGGTACAGCAGTCCACGATCACGGCGAGAGCGGCTCGCCGGTCCTTGCCGCACCAGACCTGCGTCAGGTCGGTGGCCCACCGCTCGTCCGGCCGGGTCGCCACCGACGGCAGGCTCTTCGCCCGAGGGCGGTGGCCTTGAGGCCGTTTGCGCACCTGCCAGCCCTTGCGCTGCAGGATCCGCTGGACGGGCTTGCGGTTCACGCCCAGCACCGCCGCCAGGCGGCGGTACCCATAGGTCGGGAACTGCTCCAGCTTCGCCTTGACCTGCGCCACCAACCACTCGTTCAGCGGCGTACGACGCCGGGTGGGCCGGTAATAGACGCTCCGGCGTGGGACCTCCAGCCAGCGACACAGCCGGCTCAGCGATACCGCATGGCCTTCCGCTTCCATCTCCGCCTGCAGCGACCTTACGAGTTCTCCTCGTCGTCGAGCAGGCGCCGCCACTTTTTAGTGCATAGACCTGCAGGTGGGCCTCACCCAGCGCCTCCCGCGTCTCGCGCAGCTCCGACTCGTACTGCTCGCGCAGATCCTTCGGACGGGACTTGAAGCCGTTCTCCATGTTCTTCTGCGCCTCGTCCATCCAGCTCTCGACGTCGGACACCGCCAGATCATGCTGGCGCGCCAGCTCCGCCACCGTGGTCTTGCCCTTGAAGATGTCCATCACCACGGCCGTCTTGCGCTTCGCCGTCCACCGCTTCACCGGTGCTTCTTCGCTCATCATGCCCTCCAGTTGGCCCCACAATAACCTGTGCAGCCGTCGAGGCGGTCATTTCACAAGCAGGCAGCGATACCCTGGTGAAATATCCCCCGAAGATCCTTCGCACTACCTGGCGCAGCGGCTCCAGCGCCTCGAAGCGGGTCCCGGGTCGAGCCACGTGGATCCCCAGGCCCTCGGCGTTGTAGTGGTCCACGACGGCAAAGACCGTCACCTGCCCGCACTCCGGCAGGAAAGTCGTGGTGGCGTCGGTCGCCCACATCCGGTTGGGCGCCTCCGGAACGATGGTGCCGTCGTGCACGTCGGGGCCGAGGTTGCGGCGGGCCCGATACGGAG
>NZ_KB897986.1:0-65299 GCF_000377325.1 Thioalkalivibrio sp. ALgr3
TCGCGCTCGAGTCGCTTTTGCGTGCGAACAAGGCGCGGCGACCGCCGTGCAGTCATTCTGCACAAGGGAGCCGCAACGCCGTGCGCGCGCCCGTTTTTGATCAACAACGGGCGGCCGAGCCCCTGCATTCAATAAATTGTGGGGGTTGGCACCCCAGGTTCCCCGATCCTGCGTTGCGGCACTTGCCGGTAGAACCACTACCGGCTGCGCACCGCGCCTTGTCTCGCGGAACCTGGGGTGCCAACGCGAGCGTGTACATTGATCTGTGTTTCCCTGAGCGGCGAGAATTCAGGTCTGCGTCGCGCCCTCCAGTTCCTCGATGACGGCCTGCAGGGCACGCGAGCGGTAGCGAGCGGCGTGGCGTACCCAGCCGAGGGATCGGACAACCGGGGGCCCTGGCCAGTCGAGCACCGCGAGATCGTCGGTGGCCATGTCGCGCGGCAGAAAACCGATGCCGAGACCCGCGGCGATCATCATGCGGATCACCTCCAGATAGGGACTCTCCTGGGCGGCGGCCGGGTGCAGCTCCGCCGTGGCCAGGGCCTGTTCGATCCGCCGACGGGTGGTGGAATCCACCGGGGGAAGGATGGCCGGCCAGTCCCGCAGGCGCGCGAGGGTGTCGCCGGGCGTTCGGATGGCCTGCGTGCGGGCGATCATGGGCACCAGTTCGTCGGTCCACACGGTCCGGGCCTCGATTCCGTCGGGCAGCGACTCGGGCAGCGTGGCGAGGGCCAGATCGGCGTCGCCGTGCAGCACGGCCTGGATACCCGCCTCGGAATCCATGAATGCCAGCTCGAGTTCGAGTTCCGGGTAGCGCCCGCGCAGCGCGGCCAGCGGGTCGGGCAGGCGGTGCAGCGCGATGTGATGGGAAGTGGCCAGGCGGATGCGACCGCGTACCACGGTGTCCAGATCGGCGATCTGCTGCTCGATCGCACGCAGGCGGGCGAGGATCTCGCGGGCCTCGGGCAGCAGGCGTTCGGCGACTTCGGTCGGGCGGACGCGGCGTCCCTGACGTTCGAACAGGGGGCGTTCCAGGGTGGTCTCGAGTGAGTGGATGCGCTTGCTGATCGCTGGTTGCGTCAGGTGCAGACGTTCGGCTGCCGCGGAGAACGCACCCGTGTCGACCACCGCGACGAAGGCCTGCAGGGACTCGACACTCAGTTGCTCCGGGCGCATGGCTGTCTCTCCGGGGGCCGCGTGCGATAATGGCCGATTCGATGGCGGAATCCGGCTCGTCTGCCGCCGATTGATAACTGTATGGAATGATACGGATAAGAAATCGGATTTGAAAGAATAGAAGAGCGGCCGCAGACTCTGCTTAAACGGTTGTCCTGAAATGACGTCATTGCGCCGCGTGGCCAGTGGCACCGTCATTGCGAGGCCCCGCAGGGGCCGTGGCAACCTCCGTCCGGAACCACCGGGACCGGATACTGGCGCTCTGCCAGCTTTCGGAGGTTGCCGCGTCGCCTTCGGCTCCTCGCAATGACGGTGCGTGTTGGGGCGCTGTGCAAGGGCGGGCCTTTATGGCGCCGGTGGATCGCCGGCGGTGGGGCGCAAGAACGACAGAACGCGGCGCGGCCGCGGGAGTGAGAAATGGCAGGCAAGACCCTGTACGACAAGTTGTGGGAGGCGCATGTGGTACGCGAGGAGCCGGATGGCTCCACGCTGCTCTACATTGATCGCCATCTGGTGCACGAGGTGACCAGCCCGCAGGCCTTCGAGGGTCTGCGCCTGGCCGGGCGCAAGCCGTGGCGCGGGGATTCCGTGCTGGCGGTGCCGGACCACAACGTGCCCACCACCAATCGGGATGCCGGGATCGAGGATCCGGTCTCGCGCACCCAGGTGGAGACGCTGGAGAGCAACGTGTCCGGCTTCGGGCTGAAGTTCTTCCCGATGGCCGACGTGCGCCAGGGCATCGTGCACGTGATCGGGCCGGAGCAGGGCGCGACCCTGCCGGGCATGACCGTGGTCTGTGGCGACTCGCATACTTCCACCCACGGTGCGTTGGGCGCGCTGGCCTTCGGTATCGGCACCTCCGAGGTGGAACACGTGCTGGCCACCCAGTGCCTGTGGCAGAAAAAGACGAAGGCCATGCAGATCCGCGTGGAGGGCGAGCTGCGCCCGGGCGTGACCGCCAAGGATATCGTGCTGGCGATCATCGGCCGTATCGGCACCGCGGGCGGCACCGGCTATGCCATCGAGTTTGCCGGATCGGCGATCCGCAGCCTGTCGGTCGAGGGCCGCATGAGCATCTGCAACATGTCCATCGAGGCCGGGGCCCGCGCGGGCATGGTGGCGGTGGACGAGAAGACCATCGAGTACGTGCGCAACAAGCCGCAGGCGCCGACCGGCGAGATGTTCGAGCGGGCCGCCGAGTACTGGCGCACCCTGGTTTCCGACCCGGATGCCGAGTTCGACGCGGTGGTGGAGCTCGATGCCGCGGAGATTGCCCCGCAGGTCAGCTGGGGCACCTCGCCGGAGATGGTCGCGCCGATCGACGGCCGGGTGCCGGACCCGGCGGCCGAGTCCGATGCCGTGCGCGCCGAGGGCATGCAGCGCGCACTGGCGTACATGGACCTGCAGCCGAACACGCCGATGACCGAGATCCGGCCGGACAAGGTGTTCATCGGCTCCTGCACCAACTCGCGGATCGAGGACCTGCGCGCCGCCGCCGAGGTGGTCAAGGGTCGCAGGAAGGCCGACAACATCAAGCTGGCGATGGTGGTGCCGGGCTCCGGGCTGGTGAAGCAGCAGGCGGAGCAGGAAGGGCTGGACCGCATCTTCCTGGACGCCGGCTTCGAGTGGCGCGAGCCGGGCTGTTCGATGTGCCTGGCGATGAACGCCGACCGGCTGGAGCCGGGCGAGCGCTGCGCCTCGACCTCGAACCGCAACTTCGAGGGCCGTCAGGGGCAGGGCGGGCGTACCCATCTGGTCAGCCCCGCGCTGGCGGCCGCGGCGGCCGTCGCCGGGCATTTCATCGAACCGTCGAAGCTGGAGGGCTGAGCGATGCAGGCCTTTACCGTTCACAAGGGGATCGTCGCGCCGCTGGACCGCTCCAATGTCGATACCGACGCGATCATCCCCAAGCAGTACCTGAAGTCGGTGAAGCGCACCGGCTTCGGCCCCAACGCGTTCGACGACTGGCGCTACCTGGACCCGGGCGAGCCGGGCATGGACCACTCGCAACGCCGGCCGAACCCCGACTTCGTGCTCAACCGGCCGCCGTATGATCAGGCGACCATCCTGCTGGCGCGCAAGAACTTCGGCTGTGGCTCCTCGCGCGAGCACGCAGTGTGGGCGCTGACCGATTTCGGCTTTCGCGCGGTGATCGCGCCGTCGTTCGCCGACATCTTCTTCTCCAACAGCTGCAAGAACGGGCTGCTGCCGGTGGTGCTGGCCGAGGACGAGGTGCAGAACCTGTTCGAGCAGGTGGAGGCGAATCCGGGTGCGCAGGTGGAGGTCAACCTGGAAGAGATGACCGTAACGGCGCCGGAAGGTACGGTGTTTCGTTTCACGCTCGACGAGGACCGGCGCCACCGCCTGCTGAACGGGCTGGACGATATCGCCCTGACGTTGCAGTACGCCGATGACATCCGCGCCTATGAAGAACACCTGCGGCAGGAACGCCCGTGGATGGTGGAATAACGGCCTGGCCGACCGGGCGCCGGGGCCGAACCCGTCTTTGCGAGGCCCCGTAAGGGGCCGTGGCAACCTCCGGAAGCTGGCAGAGCGCCGGCACGTGGATCCGGTGGTTCCGGACGGAGATTGCTTCGTCGCCTGCGGCTCCTCGCAATGACGGTGCCATTGGGGGCGTACAAGTAAAAACTAACAGTTGCTTGGGAGAGGTTTGTGAACCGAATTCTGGTATTGCCCGGTGACGGGATCGGGCCCGAGATCGTGGCCGAGGCGCTGAAGGTGCTGGAACGCGTCGCCGAGATCGGCGGCCTCCAACTGGAGATCGAACAGGGTCTGATCGGGGGCGCCGCGCATGATGCGGCGGGCCACCCCTATCCCGAGGCGACGCGGGAGCAGGCGCGCCGCGCCGATGCGATCCTGCTCGGTGCGGTCGGCGGCCCGCAGTACGAATCCCTGGAACGTGACCTGCGCCCCGAGCGCGGCCTGCTGGGGATCCGTTCCGATCTGGAGCTGTTCGCCAATCTGCGCCCGGCGATCCTCTACCCGCAGCTGGCCGCGGCCTCCACCCTCAAGTCCGAGGTGGTGAGCGGGCTGGATCTGCTGATCGTGCGCGAACTGACCGGCGGGATCTATTTCAGCCAGCCGCGCGGCATCGAGCAGCGCGACGGCGAGCGCTACGGCTTCAATACCGCCGGTTATCGTGAATCCGAGATCGAGCGCATCGCGCGGGTCGGCTTCGAGGCCGCGATGAAGCGCAACAAGCGCCTGTGCTCGGTGGACAAGGCCAACGTGCTGGAGGTCTCCGAGCTCTGGCGCGAGGTGGTCGAGCGCGTCGGGCAGGAGTTCCCCGAGGTCGAGCTGTCGCACATGTACGTGGACAACGCGGCCATGCAGCTGGTGCGCGCCCCCAGGCAGTTCGACGTGATGGTGACCAGCAACATGTTCGGGGACATCCTGTCGGATGCGGCCGCGATGCTGACCGGCTCCATCGGCATGCTGCCCTCGGCCTCGCTGAACAGCGAGGGCGTCGGCCTGTACGAACCGATCCATGGCTCCGCGCCGGACATTGCCGGGCAGGGCAAGGCCAATCCGATGGCGACGGTGCTGTCGATTGCCATGATGCTGCGGCACAGCCTGAACCGCAACGATCTTGCGGAACGCCTGGAAGCTGCGGTGGGGCGGGTGCTCGATCAGGGCCTGCGCACCCCGGACATCCATGGCGACGGCATGCAGCTGGTGTCGACCCAGGGCATGGGCGATGCGCTGGTGGCTGCGCTGGATGACGCCTGACACCCCTTCTCAACGTTACAGGACCCCGACATGAGTGATCGCAAGTTCAACGTGGCCGTCGTCGGCGCCACCGGTGCCGTCGGCGAGACCCTGCTCTCCATCCTGGCCGAGCGCGACCTGCCGCTGGACCGGGTGCATGCCCTGGCCAGTGAACGCTCGGCCGGCAGCACCGTCTCCTACGGGAACCGCGAGCTGATCGTGGAAGACCTCGCGCAGTTCGATTTTTCGCAGGTGGATATCGGGCTGTTCTCGCCGGGAGCGTCGGTGTCGAAGGAATACGCGCCGAAGGCGGCCGCGGCCGGATGCGTGGTGATCGACAACACCTCGCAGTTCCGTTATGACCCCGAGATCCCGCTGGTGATTCCGGAGGTGAATCCGGATGCGGTGGGCGACTACGAGCGCCACGGGATCATCGCCAATCCCAACTGCTCCACCATCCAGATGCTGGTCGCGCTCAAGCCGCTGCACGACGCCGTCGGCGTGGAACGCGTGAACGTGGCCACCTATCAGGCGGTTTCCGGTACCGGCAAGGACGCGATCGAGGAGCTGGCGCACCAGACTGCGGCACTGCTGAACGGTCGCCCGGTGGAATGCAGCGTCTACCCCAAGCAGATCGCGTTCAACGCGCTGCCCCACATTGATGTCTTCCAGGACAACGGCTACACCAAGGAAGAGATGAAGATGGTCTGGGAGACCCGCAAGATCATGGGTGACGAGTCCATCCAGATGAATCCCACGGCGGTGCGCATCCCGGTGTTTTACGGGCATTCTGAAGCGCTGCACATCGAAACCCGCGAGAAGATCTCGGCCGAACGCGCGCGCGAATTGCTGGCGGCCGCACCGGGCATCGAGGTGCTGGATCGCCACGAGGACGGAGGGTACCCGACCGCCGTGACCGAAAGCAGTGGCACCGATGCGGTTTACGTCGGCCGTATCCGCGAGGACATCTCGCATCCCCGCGGGCTGGATATGTGGGTGGTCTCCGATAATGTGCGCAAGGGCGCAGCCTTGAACACGATCCAGATCGCCGAGGTTTTGATCCGCGATTACCTGTGATTAAATCCCACAATATGCCGGGGATCTGGTAGCCTCATTGTTCAAGGGGCCGGGCAACAGCCCGTGTCGGCAGAGACACGGGCGGCCCCGGACAGCAACCACGCACACACAGGGGGACGTTCGTGCGCAAGTTACTATTCGGGCTAATCATTCTTTTGCTGGTCGCGCCGGCCTCTTCCAGCTCCGTGGGGCTGGGCGATCCCCAGATCCGGTCCACGTTGAACCAGGCGCTGGATGTCCGGGTGGCGCTGCGCGGAGGCGCGGCGACCGATGAATCGCTGCAGGTGCGTCAGGCCTCCGAAGAGCGGTACCGCCGTGCGGGACTGGACCGGGGCCGCGTGCCGGGGGACCTACGGGTTGAACTGCGTGGCGAAGGGCAGGATCGCGAAGTCGTCCTGCGCACCCGCGAGCCCGTGCGCGAGCCCTACATCGGGGTCCTTCTCGAAGCCCGCTGGGACGGGGGGCGCAGTTACCGTGAAATCAACCTGCTGCTGGATCCTCCGGGCACGCTTCCGGATGATCGTGCGGGGGCACGCACCACCGCGGCCGCGCCCGATGATGACCGCCGGGCCCCGCAGGATACCTATCGCGTACGCTCCGGTGACACGTTGTATGCGATCGTGCAGCGGGCAGGGCTGAGCGGGGTCAGCAACGAGCAGGCCATGCTCGCATTCCTGCGGGAAAATCCCGATGCCTTTATCGATGGCAACGTCAATGCGCTGCGTGCCGACGCGGAACTGCGCACGCCGGACCGTGCGGCGCTGGAGGCGGTCGACGCCGCCGGGGCGCGTGAAGAAATCCAGCGTCAGACCGAAGACTGGCAGGCGCGTACGCGTCCCGAACCGGAGCCCGAGCCCGAGGTCGCCGAAGACGAGGTGACCGAGGAGACGGATCCGGACGTGGCCGAGGAAGCCGTCGAGGAAGAGGCCAGGGACGAGCCCGAGGAAGATCCCGAAGAAGTCCGTGAAGAGGAAGCCGAACGCGAAGATGACGAAGCCGTGGCGGCCGAAGACGATGCGGACGCAGTGGATGACCGTCTCGAGATCGTCACCGACGTGCTGCCGGAAGGTGAGGAAGCGGCGCTGATCGCCGAATCGCCCGAAGTCGTTCAGGAGGCCCTGATCTCGCAGCGTGCCGAAATGGACGAAATGCAGGAAGAAATCGCACGCATGCGCGAATCCCTGCAGGATCGCGAACAGGTGGCCGAGATCGCGAGCGAGGAACTGGCCACGCTGGAAGCCCAGCTCGCGGAGCTGCAGGACGAGCGGGCGGAACTGCGGGCGCGCATGGAAGAGGCCGAGGCCGAACGTGACGCTCCGCTGCACCAGCGGATCATGAACGACCCGCTGCTCATGATGATGGCCATCGCCCTGGTCGTGCTGCTGGTGCTGGTTCTGCTGGCATTTGCCCGCGGCGGTCGTGGTGGCGGCCCGGGTGGCCCGGGTGGCGACCGCAATGCCCGGGTGGACAACTCCGGCGTGAAGGCGACTCCGGATCCGCGCAGCGGTTACGAGGCCCGCGAGGAGGCGTCCGAGCCGTCCGTTTCGGGCGCCGCAGCCGCGGGCGCCACGGGGGTGGCTGCGGGAGGCGCCGTTGCCGCCTCGGCCGGTGACACCGGTGCGGAACCGCAGGACGAGGCCCCGGCTACTCCGGCGCGCCCGGGCGGCGGGGACGATACGGGCATGAGCCAGGCGGAAGAATCGGTGGGCGAGCCGACCCCGGTGGGTGAAAGCGGGGTGTCGGAAACCGCGGGCATGAGCGCCGACGACGTGCTGGCCGAGGTGGATGTCTGCCTCGCCTACGGCATGAACGATCAGGCCGTCGATACCCTGTCCTCGGCCATCGACGATGAGCCCGGTAATCTCCAGTACCGCCTGAAGCTGGTGGAGGCCTTCTCGGCCCAGGGGCGCGACTCCGACATGCGCCAGGCCGCCGCCAGCCTGCGCGAACGCCTGGGTCCGGAAGACGGCGAGATCCGCGAGAAACTCGCGGAACTGGAAGCCGGATCGGGCGACGCTTCTGCGGCCCCGGGTGCGCCGTCTGCGGATACCGCGGCCAGCGACTCGGCCGACGAACCCGGGGAGTTTGACCTGTCGGGTTTTGCCGAGGAACAGGAGGGCTCGGGTGCGGGCGAGCCGGCGGCGCCGGAAAAGGCGGCCGGTGAGCTCGATTCCGGTATGGATTTCGAGGCCGATACCGGGCTCGACGAAGAGCTGGCCGCTGCCAGTCAGGGTTCGGAAGCCGGGGATGCGGCGGGGGATCTCGACGACCTCGACAATCTGTCCTTTGATATCGAGGAATCGGATCTGCCCTCTGCCGATGACAGTCAGCCTGCCGGCGGCGATGCCGGCAGCGATGTCCCGTCCATGGATCTGGACGAACTGCTGGGCGACGAAGCCGGCGGCGACGAGCCACCGGTTGCGTCCGCCGAAGCAGACGAACCGGCGGCGCTGGATTCCGCAGCTCCGGCGGCCGAAGGCGAAGACGATAACGAGACCCGGCTGAACCTCGCCCAGGCCTATGCGGACATGGGTGATCAGGAAGGCGCGCAGGATCTGATCGACGAGATCATGGCCTCCGGGTCGGATGAAGAGAAAGAGCGGGCCCGGGCGATCCAGGACCAACTGAAAGACGCCTGACGGGGTGGCCGGTCGGCGGGTTCGCCCGCGGTCCGGACCGTACCGGCGAGAGGGGCCTGCGGGCCCCTTTTCGCGTTGGGGAGGTGGTCATGCAACCGGCGATCGGGGCCCTGGGGGCCGTTCTGCTCTTGTCGGGGGCCGTGCTGACGGCATCCCCGGTGGCTGTCTCCGTGACGGTGCCGGCTCTGCTGCTGGCCCCGGGGCTGCGGGCGTTCCCGTGGGAGCGTGCGTTGCGCATGTGGTGGCGCATGAAGTGGTTCTACCTGTCGCTGGCCCTGTTCTTCGGGCTGTGGCCCGTGGATGGAGGCACCGCGGCGGGGCTGCTGGAGGCAGCTACGCGGATCGTGGCGCTGATGCTGGTGGTGCTGGCCGTGGTCTGGCTGACGGATCGGTACGCGCGCACGGAACTGGTGCCGGCCCTGGGCAGCGTGCTGGGCGGTCGGCGGGGTTCAGCGCTGGGGGCCGGACACTCTTTCGCCCGCCGGCTGTTCCTGGCGCTGGAGGCGTTCGAACGCGACCGGGCCGGAATCGAAGCTCGGCGGGGCCGGCTGTCGGGGGACCGCAGGGCGAGGGTGGATGCGGTGCGTGAATGGCTGGTGCAGCGGCTGGACGCGGCCCTGGATCCGGCCCTGGATCCGGCCGAACGGGAACAGCCCGCTCCGGGCTCCCCGATGGCGGTGCGCGAGGATCGCTGGCGGGGAGTGGAGACCGGCTGGATGGCGCTGGTGGGGATGGTCGCACTGGGGTTGCAGTGGGGCGGTTGGGTGACGGGATAAACCGGCACCGAGGAAAGAGGGGAGTACGGGCAGCGGATGGGCGAGACAAGGGAACCGGAGGCGGGCTTGCAGCGCTGGGCGGCCGGGGTCGAATACGACGGTACGCCGTGGCTGGGCTGGCAGCGGCAGAAGGACGGGCCCAGCGTGCAGGAGAAGCTGGAGAAGGCGCTGAGCTTCGTCGCGAATCACCCGCTGGAGCTGACCTGCGCCGGAAGAACCGATGCGGGGGTGCATGCCACGGCTCAGGTGGTGCATTTCGACACCGCGAGCCGGCGTGAGGCCCATGCCTGGATCCTGGGGGGCAACACCAACCTGCCGGATTCGATTGCGATTCGCTGGGCGCAGCCAGTCGCACCGGCGTTCCATGCCCGCTTCGCGGCGCGTTCCCGCCGGTATCGCTACGTGATCGCGAACCGAACCGTGCGGCCGGGTCTGGAGGCGGGCCGCGTGGCCTGGTGGCGGCGGCCGCTGGATGTCGCGCGGATGCAGGAGGCGGCGCGGCATTTTGTCGGCGAGCAGGATTTCACCAGTCTGCGCGCGGCGGCCTGTCAGGCGAAGTCGCCGGTGCGTCGCGTGCACGAAGTGACGGTCCGGCGGCGCGGTGAGTACGTGCTGGTGGACGTGCATGCCAATGCGTTTCTGCATCATATGGTGCGCAACATCGCGGGCGTACTGCTGGCGGTGGGCGACGGCCGCGCGGAGCTGGAGTGGCCCCGTGAGGTGCTGGCGGCGCGGGATCGACGCCAGTCGGGGATCACGGCGCCGGCCGGGGGGCTGTACTTCGTGCAGGTGGAATACCCGCCGGAGTTTGCGCTGCCGGATCAGGAGGCACCGGTTCTGGGACCGGTGCCGGCCAGTGTGTAAGGGTGATCCCGGGCAGGGTATCCGCGGGAATCCGGCGCGTTCTGGTAGGCTTGGCCAATGCGTTATCGGATCAAGATCTGCGGGGTCACGACCCCGGAACAGGCGCGCGCGGCGGCCGAGGCCGGGGCCGATGCCGTGGGCCTGGTGTTTCACCCGGCCAGTCGGCGTTGCGTGGGCGCGGAGCAGGCCGCAGGGATTGCCGCGGCGCTGCCGCCGCTGGTGAGTGCCGTGGGTCTGTTCGTGGATCCGGATCCCCGGCGGGTGGAGGAGGTCCTGGACGTCGTGCCGCTGGACTGCCTGCAGTTTCACGGGAACGAGGAGGCGGCGGACTGTGCGCGGTTCGGCCGGCCGTATCTGAAGGCGGTCGCGATGGCCGGCGATGCGGATCCGCGCCGGGCGATGGACGCGCACCCGCAGGCACGCGGGTTCCTGCTTGACAGCCACGGTGGCGGGCGTACCGGCGGAACCGGTCACCGCTTCGACTGGTCGCGGATTCCGGCCGATCTGCCACGGCCGTGGCTGCTGGCCGGCGGTCTGGATCCCGAGTCGGTACAGACGGCATTGAACGTAACGCGGCCCTGGGGGGTCGACGTGAGTTCCGGGGTGGAGTCCGCACCCGGGATCAAGGAACCGGAACGCATGCGCGCCTTCGTGCGCGCGGTGCGACGCAACGAGGTGACACTGAATGAGTGAAGCGATCGACTGGGGGGCGTTCCCGGATGCCCGCGGGCATTTCGGCGTGTATGGCGGGCGGTTCGTGTCGGAGACCCTGATGGGGGCGCTGGACGAACTGCAGGGCGTGTACGAACGTTACATGAAGGACCCGGCATTTCTGGCCGAGCTGGATCGCGATCTGCGGCAGTTCGTGGGGCGGCCGAATCCGCTCTATCACGCGGAGCGGCTGTCGCGCGAGCTGGGCGGCGCGCAGATCTACCTCAAGCGCGAGGATCTCAACCATACCGGCGCGCACAAGGTGAACAACACCATCGGCCAGGCACTGCTGGCGCGGCATCTCGGCAAGAAGCGCATCATCGCCGAGACCGGGGCCGGGCAGCACGGCGTGGCCACCGCCACCGTCGCGGCTCGCCTGGGCCTGGAGTGCGTAATCTACATGGGCGAGGAAGATACCCGCCGCCAGGCCCCCAACGTCTATCGCATGCGCCTGCTGGGCGCGGAGGTTGTGCCGGTGACCTCCGGGACCCGCACCCTGAAGGATGCCCTCAACGAGGCGATGCGCGACTGGGTCACCAACGTCGACGACACCTTCTACATCATCGGCACGGTCGCCGGTCCGCACCCGTATCCGGCGATGGTCCGCGACTTCCAGGCGGTGATCGGACGCGAGGCTCGCGAGCAGCACGTGGAAGCGACCGGTCGCCTGCCCGACACTCTGGTGGCCTGCGTGGGTGGCGGTTCCAATGCCATCGGACTGTTCCATCCGTTTCTTGCGGATGAGTCCGTGGAGATGGTCGGCGTGGAAGCCGGCGGCGAGGGCGTGGATACCGGGCGCCATTCCGCGCCGCTGGGCGCCGGGCGCCCCGGCGTGCTGCACGGCAACCGCACCTACCTGATGGAAGACGACAACGGCCAGATCATCGGCACGCACTCCATCTCGGCCGGGCTGGACTACCCCGGCGTGGGGCCGGAGCATGCGTGGCTGAAGGACATCGGCCGGGCGAGCTACGTGTCGGTGACCGACGATCAGGCCCTGGCCGGCTTCCATCGACTGACCCGCACCGAGGGCATCATCCCGGCGCTGGAAACCAGCCATGCGATCGCGCACGTGCTCGATCTGGCGCCCACCATGCGCCCGGACCAGAGCATCATCGTCAACCTGTCCGGCCGTGGCGACAAGGATCTCGCCACCGTGGCCGACCGCGAGGGGATTACGCTGTGAGCCGCATCCAGCAACGCTTCGAACAATGCCGTGGGGCCGGGCGCGCAGCCCTGGTGCCCTATATCACCGCCGGCGACCCGGAACCGGGCGCCACGGTCGACCTGATGCATGCGCTGGTGGAGGCCGGCGCGGACCTGGTCGAACTCGGGGTCCCGTTTTCCGACCCGATGGCCGACGGGCCGGTGATCCAGCGCGCGCACGAGCGGGCCCTGCAGCATGGCACCGGGCTGCGCGACGTGCTGGAGATGGTGCGTCAGTTCCGCGAACGCGACGCGGATACCCCGGTGGTGCTGATGGGCTATCTGAACCCGGTCGAGCGCATGGGTTTCGAGACCTTCGCCACCGAGGCCGCGGCGGCCGGGCTGGACGGTCTGCTGACGGTGGACCTGCCGCCGGAGGAATGCGACGAGGTGACCGGGCTGCTCGACCGGGCGGGGATCGATCCGATCTTCCTGGTGGCCCCGACAACCTCCAGCGAACGGATCGGTCACCTGGCGCGTGCGGCACGCGGGTTTGTGTACTACGTTTCGCTCAAGGGCGTGACCGGTTCGCAGAGTCTGGACCCCTCGGCACTGAATGAACGTCTCGACGCGATCCGCCAATACACCGATCTGCCCCTGGGCGTAGGCTTCGGGATCCGCGACGCGGAATCCGCGGCGGCCGTGGCGCGGGTGGCCGACGCGGTAGTGGTTGGCAGTGCGCTGGTCAGTCTGGCGGAGGCCCATCCGGGGGATTCGGCGGGCTTCATCCGGGCGGCGGCGGACAAACTCGGTGAGATGCGTCGCGCGATGGATGCGGCACGCTCCACGAGTGCCGCCGGCTCGGTGTAGAATGCGCGTTTTGCGTCCGTGACGGAGTCGGCATGAGCTGGTTCGAAAAGTTGATGCCCTCGCGCATCCGCACCGACAACGCGAACAAGCGCGGGGTCCCGGAAGGTCTGTGGGTGCGTTGCGAAGGTTGTGATGCCACGCTCTACCGTCCCGAGGTGGAGCGCAATCTGGATGTCTGCCCCAAGTGCGGCCATCACCGGCGCATGCATGCGCGGCGGCGTCTGGAGACCTTCCTCGACGAACAGGGACGCGAGGAGATTGCGGAAAACATCGAATCCTCGGATGTCCTCAAGTTCCGCGATTCCAAGAAATACAAGGACCGCCTCGCAGCCGCGCAGAAATCCACCGGTGAGCGCGACGCCCTGGTGGTGATGGAAGGGCAGCTGCTGGGCCGGCCACTGGTGGCCTCGGCCTTCGATTTTCGTTTCATGGGCGGCTCCATGGGCTCGGCGGTCGGCGAGCGCTTCGTGCGCGGTGCGGATCGGGCGCTGGAGAAACAGATCCCGCTGGTCTGCTTCAGCGCTTCGGGCGGAGCGCGCATGCAGGAGGCGCTGTTCTCGCTGCTGCAGATGGCCAAGACCAGCGCGGTACTGGCGCGCCTGCGCGAGGAGCGCATCCCGTTCGTCTCGGTGATGACCGATCCCACCATGGGCGGGGTTTCGGCCAGTCTGGCCATGCTGGGCGATGTCAACGCGGCGGAACCTCAGGCGCTGATCGGTTTTGCCGGCCCGCGGGTGATCGAGCAGACGGTGCGCGAGACCCTGCCGGAGGGCTTTCAGCGCTCGGAATTCCTGCTGGATCACGGCGCTATCGACATGATTGTCGACCGTCGCGAGATGCGCACCCGCCTGGCGTCCATCCTGGGCATGATGATGCACGCGCCGGCCCCGGGCGAGGATCCCGAGCCCGGAAGCCGCGAAGCCCATTCCGGTTCCGTGGACGCGGCCGTGCCGGCCACCGCGGGAGCGGACGAAAGCCGCGGCCGGCCGGCCGACTGAGGCCGTGCGCTTCGAACGTCTCGACGACTGGCTGAGCTGGCAGGAGACCCTGCATCCGGTCGCCATGGATCTGACCCTGGAGCGGGCGACCCTGGTCGCCGATCGCCTGGGGCTGTGCCGGCATGCGCCGCGTACGGTGCTGGTGGCCGGGACCAACGGCAAGGGCAGCGTGGCCACGCGGACCGCGGCCCTGCTGCAGGCAATGGGTCTGCGCACCGGTCTGTTCACCTCCCCCCACCTGGTTCGCTACAACGAACGCATTCGCATCAACGGCGGCGAGGCCGAGGACGATGCACTGTGCCGGGCCTTTGACGCGGTGGATCGGGCGCGGGGCGAGGACTCGCTGACCTATTTCGAATTCGCCGCGCTTGCCGCCGGCTGGCTGTTTCGCGAGGCCGCGGTGGACGTGCAGGTGCTGGAGGTGGGCCTGGGCGGGCGGCTGGACGCGACCAATATCTGGGACGCCGACATTGCGGTCATTACCGCGGTGGATCTGGACCATCAGAAATGGCTGGGCGACACCCGCGATGCGATCGGGGCCGAAAAGGCGGGGATCCTGCGCGAGGCTCGCCCGCTGATGCTGGGCGACCCGGATCCGCCCGACAGCGTGCAGGCCAGGGCTCGCCTGCTCGACGTGCCGGTACGTCGGGTGGGCGAGGACTACGACCTGCAGCCTGCAGTGGGGCGCGCGGATGCGCTGCGGTGGTGCTTCGAAGCCGAGGAGACCCTGCTGGAACTCGCGCCGGAGGTGGTCGCGAGCGTGGATGGTGCGGCACGCGTGAACCTGGCCACGGCCATGGCCGTGGTGGCGGGTCTCGGGCTGGAATACCGCCTGGACGGCGCGGTGGTCGAGGCCGCGTTGCGCAGCCAGGCGCCGGGTCGGCTGCAGCGGGTTCTGTCGGGTGGGTCCGAGCCCGAATGGTTGCTCGACGTAGCCCATAACGGGCATGCGGTCGCGGAACTGGCTCGCTGGCTGCGGGCGCGACCGGTATCGGGTCCGGTGGTGGCCGCCGTGGCGGTGATGGCCGACAAGGAGCGTGCCGCGATGTGGGCGGCCCTGGACGAGGTGGTCGACCACTGGGTGCCGCTGTCCCTGGATCTTCCGCGCGCGTTGCCGGCGGCTGACATCGCCGCGGAGCTGGCTGCAGCCGGTGTCGGCCGGGTTGAAGCCCCTGCGGCGAGCGTGGCGCAGGGGCTGGCTCGGGCGCGGGAACTGGCCGGGGCGTCGGGCCGCGTGGTGGTGTTCGGGTCGTTCCACACCGTGGCTGCCGCCGCGACCGAAGGGCCCGCGTTCCTGGCCGAGGCGGCAGCCACGGCGACGCGCCCGGTGGAGCGGGTATGCACGGCCGAGGTGTCACCGTGAGCGACGAGCCGGTTGTGCGTTATCGCCTGGTCGGCGCGGTGATCCTGATCGCGCTCGCGGTGATTTTCCTGCCATGGTTGTTCGACGGGGCGGGCTACCAGTACATGACGGATGCGGAAGACCCGGTCCCCGAGGCACCGCAGTTCGCCGAGCCGGACGTGCCGTTGCCATCGGAACGTGACACGCGCATGCGCGATGAAGCACCGGAGGACGAGATGGAAACGCCCGGCATGGATACGTCGCGCGTTGCGGAGGCGCGGAGACTGCCATCGGACCATGAAGCGGACGACGACATGGCCCGGGACGACGCTGCGGCCAGTCCCGAAACCGAGGCGGCGCAGGGTCCGGAACCGCTGCGGCGCGAGGGGGAACCGACGCAGGAGGTTACCAGTGGATGGGCGGTCCAGGTCGGCAGTTACCGTGACGGGGATAATGCGCGCGAACAGGAACGGGCCCTGCGGGATGCCGGCCTGGCGGCGTTTGTCGAGGACGTGACGGTGGACGGCGAGACCGTCTACCGGGTGAAGGTCGGGCCTCGGGCCGATCGCGAAGCGGCGATCCGCCTGCGCGAGGACCTGGAAGAAGAACGGGATTTGTCCGGGATCGTGGTGACCTTCCCCTGAAGGTCGCCACGCATCGATGTACGTGTTCCAGCAAGCCTGCGATAGACTGACACCGTGAACTGGATCGACCTTGTCATTGTTGCCCTGATCGCCGTATCAGGAGTCATCAGCCTGTTCCGCGGATTCGTGCGCGAGACCTTCTCGCTGGCGACGTGGATCGTGGGCATATGGGTGGGCATCCGCTTTGCCGCCGACGTGGCCGTGGTGCTGCCGGATGCGATCCCGGACGAGACGATCCGTCTGGCGATCGGCTTCGCCGTGCTGTTCATTGCCGTGCTGATCGTGGGCGGCCTGCTGGGCGTGCTCGCGGGCAAGCTGGTGAAGGGAACCGGGCTCACCGGGACCGACCGTGCCCTGGGCGTCATCTTTGGTGCTCTGCGCGGTGTGGTGCTGGTGGCCATGCTGGTGTTCCTCGCCTCGCTGACCCTGATGCCGGAGGAGGGCTGGTGGGAGCGCAGCATGCTCATCCCGCATTTCGAGCGCGTGGTCGACTGGATGCTGGGACTGCTCCCCGAAGACTGGCAGGAACAGCTGGAGGGTCTGCTGTCCGGCGGCGAGACGGACGCGGGCCCCGGCGGAGAGGCCCCGTTCCCGTTCGAGTCCGGGGCCGAACCGGACGCCGATCCGCCGGATGCGCCGCAATAGGACGTCATCCGTAATCATTACCCGTCGAAACGAATCACCGATCCGGCCCGGTCACGCAAGGGCCATCCCGAACCCCCTGGAGTCAGTATGTGCGGAGTTGTCGGAATCGTTGGCCGTTCCCCGGTCAATCAGCCCATTTATGATGCCCTGCTGGTGCTGCAGCACCGTGGCCAGGACGCCGCGGGCATCGTGACCTGCGACGATGACGGGCGGCTGCATCTGCGCAAGGACAACGGGCTGGTGCGCGATGTGTTCAACAATCATCACATGCAGACGCTGACCGGCAACATGGGGATCGGCCATGTGCGTTATCCCACCGCCGGTTCCTCGTCTTCGGCCGAGGCCCAGCCGTTCTACGTGAATTCGCCGTTCGGCATCACGCTGGGGCACAACGGCAACCTGACCAATGCCGGGGAACTCAAGCACGAGCTGTTCGCGACCGATCGGCGCCACATCAATACCGATTCCGACTCCGAAATCCTGCTCAACGTCTTCGCCCAGGAGCTGCTCCGGTTCATCGACAACGGCCTGACGCCGGACTCTGTCTTCGATGCGGTGGCACGGGTGCACCAGCGGGCGCGCGGGGCTTACGGCGTGGTGGCCATGATCGCCGGCCGCGGGATGCTGGCGTTCCGCGACCCGCAGGGGATCCGGCCGCTGGTCTACGGCTCGCGCGAGGCCGAAGACGGTGAGGGACGGGAGTGGATGGCGGCCTCCGAGAGCGCGGCGCTGGAGTCGCTGGGCTTCGAGCTGGAGCGTGACCTGGCCCCCGGCGAGGCGCTGTTCGTTACGCCCGAGGGGGAGGTGTACACGCGCGCCTGCGCGGAGAATACGCGGCTGACGCCCTGCATGTTCGAGCATGTGTATTTTGCCCGGCCCGATTCGGTGATCGACAACGTGTTCGTCCATCGCGCGCGCATGCGCATGGGCACCGCGCTGGGCGAGAAGATCCGCCGCGAGTGGCCGGATCACGATATCGACGTGATCGTGCCCATCCCCGACACGGGTCGTACCGTCGCGCTGGAGATGGCCCACGAGCTGGATATCAAGTACCGCGAGGGCTTCATCAAGAACCGCTACATCGGCCGAACTTTCATCATGCCGGGGCAGACCAAGCGGCAGAAGTCGGTACGGCAGAAGCTCAATGCCATCTCGCTGGAGTTCCGGGGCAAGAACGTGATGCTGGTGGACGATTCCATCGTGCGCGGGACCACCTCGCGCGAGATCGTCCTGATGGCGCGCGAGGCGGGGGCGAAGAAGGTGTATTTCGCCTCCGCCGCGCCGCCGGTGCGCTATCCCAATGTCTACGGGATCGACATGCCGGCTGCACACGAGCTGATCGCCCACGGGCGCGACGAGGACGAGGTGTGCGAGGCGATCGCGGCCGACCGCCTGATTTATCAGGACCTGGAAGACCTGAAGGCGGCGGTGTGGCGCGGTAACCGCGCGATCGACGAATTCGACTGCTCGGTGTTCACCGGTGAATACGTGACCGAGTTGCCGGATGGCTATCTGGACCAGCTGGCCGCGGCCCGCGCCGACGGCGTGAAAAACACCCCGGTCGCGGGCGAAGTCCTCGACCTGGCCAACAAGAAGTAGGCGACGTGACCTTGCCCTCGCTCGAATGGATCGAACCGGTGGTGGCCGACGCCCGTGAACGGGCGCGGGCCTCCGCCGATCTGCCGGTGGTCGTGGTCCGCGTGGACCAGCAGCGCCTCTACGTGTGGGAGGACGGCCGGGTGACCGACATCTTCGAGGTGTCCACCGCCGAGAACGGCGTGGGTAACGAGGACGGGAGCCTCAAGACCCCGCCGGGTCTGCATCGCATCGCCGAGCGCTTCGGCGAGGGCGCCCCGAAGGGCACCATCTTCCGCGCCCGGGGCAATACCGGGCAGACGGCCGAGATCCTCACCGGCCCCGATGAACGCAGTCCGCGTGACAACATCACCTCGCGGATCCTGTGGCTGGAAGGTCTGGAAGATGGTGTGAACCGTGGCGAGGGCATCGACTCGCTGCAGCGTTACATCTACATCCATGGTACCGACGAAGAGGGTCGCATCGGCCAGCCGGCCTCGCATGGTTGCGTGCGCATGCGCAATGACGAGGTCATCGAGCTGTTCCCCCGTCTCCCGGTCGGCACGCCCGTGATGATCCTGCCGGAGGCCCGGGCGGGGTCGTAGTCCGTCCGGGCCTATAGCCCCGATACCGCCAGGGAAAAAAATCCCCGCGATTGTTGGAACTTTGACCGTTCCCGAATATCCTAATGCGTACAACCGTTAGAAAAGCGTGAAATCTGTCAAAACGCTTGTTAGGATAGCGGAATTATTCCTGACCATGGTTGTCGGGAACTAGGAACGGAATCTGTTGCCATAAGGATTGGGAAAAGGAACAAGGCGACATACCGACCACGATTTCGGAGGCGAAAGACATGAAACTCTCGACCAAGGGCCGCTATGCGGTGACAGCAATGATGGACCTGGCGATTCACGACCGGATCGGTCCGGTGACCCTCGCCGACATTTCCCAGTGCCAGGGGATCTCCCTGTCCTATCTGGAGCAGCTGTTTGCGAAGCTGCGCAAGGCGGGTCTGGTCGAAGGGGTCCGCGGTCCCGGCGGTGGTTACCGTCTGGCCAAGCGTGCTGACCAGATCAGCGTCGCCAACATCATCACCGCGGTGGATGAGTCGGTGGACGTGACCCGCTGCAAGGGCCACAAGGACTGCCAGGAGGGCGATCGCTGCCTGACCCACGAGCTGTGGGACGAGCTGAGCCAGCAGCTGTACGATTTCCTCGACGGCATCACCCTGGCGCAGTTCGCCAACCGTCCGGAAGTGCAGAAGGTGGCGCGGCAGCAGGACGAGCGTCGCGGCGCCCGGCACCACTTCATCTTCCGTAACGACGCCGCCTGATCACGATCAACGGTGTGGCCCGCCCTGGCGGGTCGTGCCGGGTTCGTGGTCCGGTACCCTATCCGCCCCGTCGGTCTTCTCCCCCCGGAAGTCCGTCGGGGCGGTCCTCATTCAGGGGCGTTCCCGCTCGGGATGGCAGGCGGGATCCAGCAGGCCGTCCACGACATCCGCCAGATCGCCCGCCAGTCCCGCGCCGGGGTGACCGCACAGGTTCTCGTCGCCGGGCTGGTACTTGCCCGTCTGCACCAGGCAGGCGGCCATGCCCGCCTCCAGTGCCCCGTCGACATCGGCGGTCACGTCATCCCCCACCATCAGGACCTCTTCCGGTTGCAGTCCCAGATCGGCCACGGCGGCGTGGAACAGGCGCGGGTCCGGCTTGCCGAAGTTTTCCGCGGTGACGTCGGCGGCGAATTCCAGCGCGCGCACGAACGGGCCCAGATCCAGCGACAGACCGTCCCCTTCGCGGAAATACCGGTTCAGTCCCATGACCCACAGGGGTGCCCCGTGCATCAGGACCCGGAACGCGCCGTTGAGATGGGCATAGTCGAAGGCCTCGCCCATGTCGCCCATGACCACGACGTCGGGATCTTCCGTCGGCAGGTCCGCGAACTCCGGCGCGAGATCCGGATTCAGCAGCAGGAGCGGCCGCCGCCCTTCGGCCTGCAGGCGGGCGTGAATGGCCGCGGGCGCGGTGGCCAGGTGCTCCGGCTGGATGCTGAAGCCCAGCGCGTCCATCTCCCGCACGATGCGGGATCGGGAATGCCGCGTGGTATTGGTGACGTAGCGCACCGGGTAGCCGGCGCTGTGCAGGCGCCGGAGGGCATCGGCCGCCCCGGGCAGCGCCTTGTCCCCGACATACAGGACACCGGAGAGATCCAGAAGCACCGCGCGGATGGCGTTGAGGCCGCTGGGGGGCTGCAGGAACATGGTCACCTCCCGGCCGCCGGGCGGCCCGTGTCAGCGCCGGATCAGCCGGCGCAGGATTTCATGCTTGCCGTTGAAGTGCTCCGTGGCCCCGGCGTCGTCGCGCCAGATCCAGTGCTCCTCGGGAAACAGTGCCTGCATGTCGGGCAGCGCGCAATGATAGGGCGGTCCGCCTTCGCGTTCGGTCTGCATGAAGCAGGCGAACAGCTCGCCACCCGGGCGCAGCCAGCGCCGCAGGCGATCGGCGTACGCCTCCCACTGCGCGGGAGGCAGGGCACACAGCGAGGTCTGCTCGTAGATGGCGTCCGCGGGCGCCTCCGGCATCCAGTCGAGCATGTCGGCCTGTACGGCTGCCGCGTGTGCCTGCAGGCCCCGGCGTTCCAGCACCGCCTGCAGATGTTCGACCGGGGTGGGCGCCACGTCCAGGCCGGTGACCCGGAAGCCGCGTTCGGCCAGCGCCGGCACCTCGTGGCCATAGCCGCAGCCCGGCACCAGCACATGGGCGCCGGGCGCGAGATCGGTGAGCGCCAGCCAGCGCTCCAGGGAAGGGCTGGGTTCGCCCCGGTCCCAGCGGGTCGAGCCCGCGTCATAACGGGCCTGCCAGTGCTGTTCGGGGTTTTCGGCTCCGGGCGCGGAACTTTGCATGACGTTTCGGAAATCCACAAGATGTAGGTTTACTCCCTCATGGTAGCCGGCCCGCGTTCCGGGCCGGAATCGCGACAGCATTACCACGGACATCACCACGGAGACAGCCAATGCCCCAGTCCAGTGCGCTTCCCTATCGGATCCACCGCCAGGAACTCGGTCCCATGGAGAACTTCGTCTACCTGATCGAAGATATGGGCAGCCGGCGCGCCGCCGTGGTGGATCCGGCCTGGGACCCCGACGCGATCCTGCGCCAGGCGCGGGAACAGGACGTGGAGATCAGCGACATCCTGCTGACCCACAGCCATCACGACCACATCAATGGCATCGAGGCGATCCTCGAGTACAACCCCTCGGCGCGTCTGCACCTGCTCAAGCCCGAGGCGGAGTTCTGGGGCCGCGACCTGGAACAGCCGCAGCTGCACCACGGTGGCGACCGCTTCATGCTCGGCGACACCGAGATCCGCCTGCTGCACACCCCCGGTCATACCCCGGGCTCGACCTGCTTCCACATGCCGGCCGGCGACGACCTCATCACCGGGGATACCCTGTTCGTGTTCGGCTGCGGGCGCTGTGACCTCCACGGCGGCGACCCCGAGCAGATGTTCCACACCCTGAAGGGCCTGCGCGAGGGCCTGCCGGAGCACACCTGCATCCATCCCGGGCACAACTACGCGGAAAAGCCCGAATCGACGCTGGCCGAGGAAGAAGAGGGCAACCCCTTCATGCACTTCGAGGCGGTGGACGACTTCGTGCATTACCGCATGCACGAACACGACCGCGTTCGCAGCCAGCCGTATCACCCCGTGCCGCGCAAGCGCTGAAAGGATTCGTCCGGGGGGGCTTGCATCACTCGGTCCGGATCCCCATAATTCGCGTTTCAGTCGACGCGCCCGTAGCTCAGCTGGATAGAGTACCTGGCTACGAACCAGGCGGTCGGAGGTTCGAATCCTCCCGGGCGCGCCATTATTTCGAGAAAGGGATCAGCGACTTACAGTCGCTGGTCCCTTTTTCATTTGGGGCCTTCCCGGACTGGGCACCTCGCGGACAGCCATCGTGTCCGTCCGCTTCAATACGACTGTCTGATCGGGCGCTGGGAAATTCTCGGGCACCGTTACGCGAACCATGGTGAGGTGCGGTATGCAAGCCACGTTCAAGGCCCTGCTGCTGGAACAGCAGGATAACGGCCCGGTGGCCTCCATCCGGGAACTGACGAACGAGGAGCTTCCGGCCGGCGACGTACTCGTGCAGGTCGAGTATTCCAGTCTCAATTACAAGGACGGGATGATCCTGAATGGCCGGGGCGGCCTGGTCCGGCACTATCCCCACGTGGCCGGCATCGACCTGGCCGGCACCGTGCTGGAATCCTCCGACCCGCGCCATCGGCCGGGTGATGCGGTGATCCTGACCGGGTACCGGGTCGGCGAGATCCACTGGGGCGGCTACGCGCAGCGCGCGCGGCTGCACGGCGACTGGCTGGTCCCGCGGCCCGCGGGCTACAGCGCGCGTCAGGCGATGGCCGCCGGCACGGCCGGCCTCACCGCAATGCTCGCGGTGCAGGCCCTGGAGGATCAGGGGCTGCATCCGGACGCCGGGGAGGTCCTGGTCACCGGCGCCTCGGGGGGCGTGGGCAGCCTGGCGGTGCGGCTGCTGGCTCGGCTGGGCTATACCGTTGCTGCCGTGACCGGCCGCCGCGAGAACGTGGATTATCTGCGCCAGTTGGGGGCGCAGGAGGTGCTGCCGCGCGAGGAGCTGGCGACCGCGCCGGCGAAGCCGCTGTTGAGCGAGCGCTGGGCCGGCTGCGTCGATACGGTGGGCGGGGACTCGCTGGCCCACGTGCTCGCCGGCATGGCGTATGGCCGGTCCGTGGCGGCCTGCGGTCTCGCCGGCGGAGCGGAACTCCACACCACGGTCCTGCCGTTTCTCCTGCGTGGCATCTCCCTGCTGGGGATCGATTCGGTGCTGTGCTCCGTGGACCGGCGTCTGGCGGCCTGGGAACGTCTCGGCGAGACGCTGCCCGGTACCGAGCTCGACGCCATTACGCACGAGATCGGGCTGGACGAAGTACCCGCCCATGCCGAGCGCATCCTGCAGGGCCAGGTCCGGGGCCGTCTGGTGGTGCGGCTGGATCCTGATGACCACTAAGCGGAGCTGATTCCGCTACCCCATGGCGGAACGGGTTCGAACCCGGGTATCGTGCGGAAACCGAGGCTCAGGAGACCCGCATGACCGAACTTGCAGCCCGTCTGCGCAACGTCCGCGACCAGCTCTCGCGCCTGGAGGCGCTGACCCGCGATGACCCCGCGGCGGCCCGGCAGCTGGTGACGGAACTGACCCGCGAGCTGAATCAGGCGCTCGATGCCGCAGAGGAACAGGACGGCGCCGGGGCCGCGCGCAAGCCCGAGGAGCCGCGGCCCCCGCGTGATCCGATCGAGAAATGTCCCCGCTGCACCCTGCGCGGATTTACGTTTCAGGAGGGCACCATCCGCGAGAGCGCGACCCGGGCGGGCCACTACGAGGCGTTCTACCACTGCATGAGCTGCGGCTACGAGGCGTGGCGGCCGCTCTGAGTCCGGCCCCTCGAGGTCATGTCATGGCTCGCCGGGACCGTCACGCGCGACCGCGTGCCACTCGACGGGATCACCGACCTGCAGGATCCCGCTCTCCAACGGACGCAGGCAGATGCCGCTGTCGTGGCGCAGGGCGGCCGCAAGGTTGTAGCCGACGACCTGATTGAGCCAGCCGCAGGGCGGTCGCGGCCGCTCAATGACGAAGCGCGCTTCGCCGATCCGCAGCTCGCCCTCGCGCGGGCTGCGTCCCAGGCCGGATACCACCAGATTGCGACGGTGTTCGCCGGGTGCAGGCTCGGCGGGCTGGCGCAGGCGCCGGGCGCGGCGTCCGGCCCGTTCGAGTTCCTCGGTGCCGATCAGGGTGACGCGACAGGCTTCGACCGTGTGCCAGTGCCCGCGACCGTGGCGGTAGCGGTCCCCCTGCAGGCCTGTAGGGTCGACTTCGATGCGCTCGCATGCAGTCATCGGTGCGCCGGCGTGTTCCGCGATCCAGATGGCCTCCAGCTTGCCGGTCGCGGTGCGGCGGCGTCGGAAGAACGGGATCATGAGTGGCTTGCCTCACCAAGCGTGACGGACATGGTGCCGGATTCGGGGACAATGCGGAACCTGTTCCGATAAAGTAGAATGCGCTGATAATTTGGGGGGGTATTCAGAATTCCGGGTCACGGCCGATGCTGATGGCGCAAGGCAAGGCCGTTTCATGCGCGGGATAGACGAACGGGGTTGATGACGAAAAGGCCTGCCGGGGGGGGCGGCAGGGTCTGAAAGGGTACCGGAGACGTCGGAGGGTTCTTCCTGCAGGCATGAAGCCGTGAAGAGGGCCGCCCGCGAGAGAGAGGAGAAGGGACATGGGCACAACGGGCCAGTATCGGCGGCGACACCGTATACGCGCGAGTCTGCGCGAGTTTGTACTTCCCCCGATTGACGATGGTCTCGTACTGGGCCGCGAGTCGCCGATCGGATACGTGGCGGTGGGGAGGGCGCTGGAACTGCTGGCGGTCCGGGCATTTCAGCACGTGGAGACCGATGACGAGGTTATCGGTGACATCCTCGTGCGCAGTGCGATCCTGCGGAAGATTTCCGAAGATCAGGTCCGAGATTTCGTGCTCACCGAGATCAAGCCCTTGATGGGGGCGGAAGAAATCATTCAGCTCGACCTTCAGGTCGAGGTGGACCTGGAACGGGAGCAGTAGCGCATGGAGGGGCTGGCACTTTCGGACTGCCTGGATGCGGGTGCACTGCGGGTCGATGCCTTTGCGTGCTACGACGAGATCGCCCGACAGGGTGACCATCCCGTGTTCGTGGTGATCGACGAGACGGGGCAGTACCAGGGGCTGGTGACCCCACGTGCCGCAGCCCTGTTCCCCAAGCGGATCTTCGCCGATCTTCTGGTGCAGCGGCCGGAGCCCGCGCTGGCACATGACCTCTCGTTGAGAGAGGCGCTGCAGGAGATGGATCGGCGTGCGGTCGATTTCCTGCCGGTGGCGGACACAGGGGGCGACTTCCTGGGCGTGGTGTCACGCCTGTCGATCGCCGATGGCCTGCTCCGCCGCGAGGCGCAGCAAAGGGATGAACTCGAGCGCCTGCTCGCGGATTATCGCGAGGAACTGGAACAGCGGCGGATCTCGACGGCCGTGTTCGAGGCAACCAGCGAGGGGATCATGGTGACCGATGCGCAGCAGCGCATCGTCCAGGTCAATCCGGCCTTCGAGCGAACCACGGGCTGGTCTCGTCAGGAAGCCCTTGGCGAGACCCCCGCCTTGTTACATTCCGGTGCTCAGGACGCCGGTTTCTACGCCGGTATGTGGAAGGCGCTGAATAAGACAGATGCCTGGGAAGGCGAGATCTGGAACCGCCGGAAGAACGGCGAGGTGTATCCGGAATGGCTGCACATCAACGTCATCCGCGGTGACGACGGAGAGATCCACTATTACGTCGGGGTGTTTTCGGACGCCACCAAACATGAAGAGATGCGCCAGCGGCTGCATTATTTCGCCTATCACGATGCGCTGACCGGTCTGCCGAACCGTCAGCTTTTCATGGACCGGCTGGAACAGGCGATGCGCGATGCGCGGCGCGAAGGCAAGGGACTGGCAGTGGCCTTCGTTGATCTCAACGGCTTTAAAGAGGTGAACGACACGCGCGGGCACGCGGCCGGAGATGAGCTCCTGAAGCAGGTCGCGGACACGTTGCAGGGGGCGGTACGCGAAGTGGATACGGTGGCGCGCTTTGGCGGGGACGAGTTCGTGCTGCTGCTGCCTGACTGCGGTGACGGAGAATCCGCGAGTGTCGTCATGGAGCGGGTGCTTTCGGCGCTCAACCGGCCCTTTTCCCTGGGGGGCCACGACGAGGTGCGGACCTCGGGCACAGCCGGAATCAGTCGATTTCCCGCCGACGGCGATACGGGCGAGAGCCTGCTGATGGCCGCCGACAACGCCCTTTACGAGGCCAAGGCTGAACAGCGTGCGGGTTACCGCTTCTTTTCGGCCTCGGGCTATGACCAGTTCGTCGAACGTGTGCAGATGCTGGACGATCTGCAAGCGGCCCTGGAGAACGGCGACATCACGCTGGAGTGGCAGCCGCAGGTGGCGCTGGCAACCGGCCGGTTGGTGGGGCTGGAGGCTCTGGCTCGCTGGGTTCGCGGCGACGGCTCCCGGGTGCGTCCGGATCTCTTCGTGCGTCTGGCGGAACAGTCGGGCTTGATCGATGATCTAGGCACGTACATATTCGACCTGGCCATGCGGGAGGTGGCCGGGCTTTCCGGTGAGCTCTTGTTGGCCGACGGCGGGGATCTGCGCTTCGCCGTGAACGTCTCGCCTCTCCAGGTGCACCCACCGGCAAATGGCGACCAGGATCTGGCGAGCGTCCTCCAGCGCATCGCGGCATCGCATCAGGTGGGGCTGGATCGTATCGAGCTGGAAGTGACCGAAACCGCATTGTCCCGCTGTCCGGAGGAAATGTACCGGGTTCTGGAGTGCCTCGGGGCCGAAGGGGCCCGCGTTGCAATCGACGATTTCGGCACCGGCTGTTCGAATCTGGCGGTCATGCGGCGCTTGCCGATCCACAAGGTGAAGCTGGATCGATCCATGGTCACGAATCTGGTCGAGGGGGCGGTGGATCGGGACATCGTGACCGCTGTAGTGGGCATGGCCCGTTCCATGAAGATCACGGTCCTGGCCGAGGGCGTCGAAACGCAGGAGCAGGCCGATATGCTCCGCGATCTGGGCTGTGACTATGCCCAGGGCTATCTGTTTGGACGGCCACAGCCCATGTCCATGCTGCGAGAGACCCTTCGAGGAACGGTCTGAACTCTCAGGCAATGGGCCCGGCGCGGTGGAACCTGCCCCGTGCCGTGGCCCGGCCCTGGCCTAGTCTTCCTCCGCGTCTTCCTCGCCGCTGGGGGTGATGGTGCGCCCCAGGGCGGCGGCGGTGCTGCCGGTCGCCTTGACGGTGCCGGTGGTGACGCTGACGGCGGCACTGGTGGCCGAGCTGGCCACGCTGACGGCCGCGCAGCCGCTGGCCAGCGGCAGGACGATGGCGACGAGGAGCAGCGGGCGCGCGCAGTGATGCATTCGCATGAGAGGGGCCTTGCGGGGTGGACAGGGCCACAGTCTGGCCGGAACACCCGTGCCTTGAAAAGTACGCGGGTGCGGCGCGGGTCTCATCAACGGCGCCGGCAGACCAGGAAGACTTCTTCGACGCCGTCGGTGGCGACCATGCCGGAATGGAGTTTCAGCGGTTTCTGCAGGCGCAGGCCCAGGGGCATGAGGAAGCGGTTGTAGACCTTCATGGCCACGGGCCGGTGGCGCTCGAGGAACCACATGCCCAGGTCGTTCAGCCGCGAAGAGCGGGGTTTCATGCCGAAGATCGCGCTTTGTTCCACCTCGAGCCCGTGGCGGTCGAGCAGGTCCATGAGGTGGTCGGGTTCATAGCGGCGATAATGGCCGACGATGTCGTCGAACGGCGTCCAGTATTCCGGGTGGAGCGGGGTGGAGAGCAGGACCTGTGCGCCGGGTTCGGCCACGCGGCTGATCTCCGCCAGTGCGGCCTCGTCGTCCTCCACGTGCTCGATGATGTCCAGGGCGCTCACCAGACCGAAGCTGTCGTCGGCGTGCGGCAGCTCGGAGACCGGTGCGGTATGGGTGATGCCGCCCTCGGCGGCGAGGGTGTCCAGCGCCGGCGGGCTGATGTCGACGAAGTGGGTGTTCTCGATAGGCAGGCGCGGGCGCATGCCGGGGCCGACCTCGAGTCGCCGGTCGTGGCTTCGGGCCAGGCCGGAAACCAGGCCCCAGGTGTTGAAGCGTTCGGGGCGGACCAGGCGGCTGTCCGCCCATAGCTGGTCGTAGAACCGCTGGTTGACGTCGCTGACTTCCGCTGACGGAGGGGCGGCTGGATCGTGCGTCATGGGGAGGGCCGGTGTTGAGCGTGGGGCCCAGTGTAGTCGCCCGGGCCGGGGGACGCAGGTGGCGGTTCCGGGTGCTACTGGCAAAAAGGGGAATGCGTCACGTTCTCAGTCCTGCGGCGTGTCCGGCCCGGCAAGCACGGCGACCGCTTCCGCGGGCAGCCGGAGCCCGGTGTGATCCAGCCGGATGTCCGGCTCGGAACGCAGGTGCAGGGACAGGTGCGAGGCCTCCGGTGGCAGGGTGAGGGTCTGCGGCCAGGCGGCGAGGTTGCAGGCCACCACCAGATCCGGACGCAGCAGCAGGAGCCAGCGGTGGGATTCGTCGAATTCCACGCGCAGGCGGTCGAGACGGTCCTCGGCGAGGGCGGCTCGGGAATGGCGCAGCCGGATCAGGGCACGGTGCCACTCGAGGAGGTCCGCGTGGGGTGCCTGCAGCGGTTCATCCCAGTCGAGCCGCGAGCGCTCGAAGGTTTCGGCCGCCTGCGGGTCCGGGATGCGGGCGGGATCGTGGCCGAACCCGGCGAATTCCTCGCGGCGACCGTCGCGCACCGCCGCGGCCAGTTCCGCGTCGCGGTGGTCGGTGAAATACAGAAACGGCGTGGACGCGGCCCATTCCTCGCCCTGGAACAGCAGGGGGATGAACGGCGAGGTCAGCACCAGCGCGGCCCCGACCTTCAGCAGACCCGGCGAAAGCAGATGGCTGCTGCGTTCGCCGGTGGCCTGGTTGCCGATCTGGTCGTGGTTCTGCAGGCAGCCGACGAAACGTCGCCCCGGCACGTCACTGGCCGGCCGGCCGTGCGCGCGCCGGCGGTAACGGGAGTAGCGGCCGTCCAGGGCGAAGCCACGGCTGAGCACGCGGGCAAATTCTTCCAGACGCCCGAAATCCGCGAAATAGCCCTGCGATTCGCCGGTCAGCAGGGCGTGCAGGGCATGGTGAAAGTCCTCGTTCCACTGCGCATCCAGGCCGTAGCCGCCGACCTCGACCGGCCGGATCAGGCGCGGATCGTTCGCATCGCTTTCGGCGATCAGCGCCAGCGGTCGGCCGGTCTGCGTCTCCAGACGCCGAACCTCGTCGGCGAGGGCCTCCAGCAGGTGGATAGCGGAGGTGTCGACGATGGCATGGACCGCGTCCAGGCGCAGGCCGTCGAAGTGATAGTCGCGCAGCCACATGCGGGCGTTGTCTAGGAAGAAGCGTCGCACCTCGTCGCTGTCGGGGTCGTCGAGGTTGACGGCATCGCCCCAGGGCGTGCTGTAGGTGTCGGTGAAATAGGGACCGAACTGACCGAGATAATTGCCGTCCGGACCCAGGTGGTTGTAAACGACATCCAGGAGCACGGCGAGGCCGCGCCGGTGGCAGGCGTCCACCAGGCGCTTCAGGCCGTCCGGGCCGCCCAGGGCGTGATGCGGGGCGAACAGGCTGGTCCCGTCGTAGCCCCAGCCGCGGTCGCCGGGGAACTCGGCCACCGGCATCAGCTCGATGTGGGTGATGCCCAGCCGGGCAAGGTGGTCCAGGCGGTCGATCACCGCATCGAAGGTACCGGCCGGGGTGAAGGTCCCCACGTGGATCTCCATGATGACCGCGGAGGCCAGCGGCGGGGCGCGCCAGCCCGCATCGTTCCAGTGGAATCGGGAATGCTCCAGCCAGCGCGACGGCCCGTGGACGCCCTGTGGTTGCCAGGGTGAACGCGGGTCCGGGAAGGGGCCGCGATCGTCGACCCGGAAGGCGTAGTCCACGCCGTGCGTCAGGGCGGGCGCGTCCACCGCCCACCAGCCACCCTCGCGGCGCGCCATCGGGAAGCGTTCGCCGGCGCATTCCAGCGTGACGTGGGCGGCGTGCGGGGCCCAGACCGTCACCCGCGTCACTGTGGCTCCCCCACCCGCTCGAGAAGGGCGACCGGGAACGCGGCCAGCAGACCCGCGAGCGGGATGTCGCCGCCTTCGAGGTCTTCCCCCGTGAGGATGTTCCGCCAGTGTCCCGGTGGCAGGGGAAATACGGTGTCCTGCCAGTCGTCGGCCAGTCCGAGTATCAGCCGGGGCACCAGGGTCAGCACCTGGTCGCCGCGCAAAAAGGCTACGGCGTGGTCGGCCCGGGGGCCCCGGGCGGCGACCGGCTGATAGCCGCCGTCGGCCCCGAAAGCCCCGGGCCGGCGCCGACGCAGGGCCAGCGCCTCGCGCAGCAGCCACAGCTTCGGGAGGCCTTCATCGGCGCGCTCCAGGATCTCGGCGGGCGACAGCACGTCCAGTCGGGCCAGCTGCTCACGGCGCAGCCCGAAGTCCACCGGCCGCCGGTTGTCGGGATCCACCAGACTGAGATCCCACAGCTCCGTCCCCTGGTAGGTGTCCGGCACCCCGGGTGCCGTGCACCGGATCAGGGTCTGCGCCAGGCTGTTGACCCGTCCGGGGCCCACCAGTGGCCGGACGAAGGCCTCGAGCGCCTCGACGAATGCCCGGTCGTCCAGCAGGCCGCGGGCGAAATCCAGCACGGCCCGTTCGTAGTCCGGATCCTGGCGGGTCCAGCGCGTGTGGCGTTTCGCCTCGCGGACGGCCTTCTCCAGGTAGGCGCAGAGGCGTTCGGGATCGATCGGCCAGGCACCCACCAGGGTCTGGTAGATCAGATACTCCGTCGCGGCATCGGGGCCGGTGCTCGAGCGGTGGGGGGTGTTGCGTTCGCTCCATGCCGCCACGGCGCGGCCCCAGGCCTGCGGGATCTCCGACAACAGCAGCAGGCGGGCGCGCACGTCTTCGCTGCGCTTGGTGTCGTGGGTGGATGTGGCGAGCATGGCGTCCGGGTGCCGGTCCAGGGCATCGCGACAGGCGCGATGGAAATCCGCGGGCGATACCCCGAACCGGTCCGGCGCGCCGCCCACCTCGTTGAGCGCCACCAGCCGATGAAACCGGTAAAAGGCGGTGTCCTCCACGCCCTTGGCCATCGCCGGGCCGGTGAGCTGCTGAAAGCGCAGGGCCAGTTCGGCCTCCTGTTCCCCTGCCACCTCCAGTGAGAGCAGAGCGCGCAGGAACTCCAGGAGCTCGGCATCCAGCTCCGGGGCTTCGGCATGCGCCCGTTCGATGGCGCTGCGGATGCGGCGGGCGTCGGCCTCGTCCACCGTGTCGCCGCGCCTCAGGTAGGTGCGGTAGACGGGAAAGCGGGCGGCGACCTCCAGCAGCACGTGATGCAGCTGCTCGCGGGTGTAATCACGGTGGCGGCGATGGCGCTCGCAGATCAGCACGAACAGCGAGGTCAGCCGATGGAGCTCGCTGCCGAGAAGCTCGCGCAGGACCTGGCGCTTGCTCGCGACCACCACGGTGCCGAAATCCGCGGGCTCCCCGGTAAAGTTCTCGTACAGCGAGGTCATCGGGGGCTCCCCGGCGGGGTCCACGAACAGGCCCTGGACCCGGTTCAGAAAGTCGTAGCCGGTGGTCCCCGCGATCGGCCACTGTGCTGGCAGGCGCTCGTCGGGTTCCAGGATCTTCTCCGCCACGATCCAGGCCTCCGGGCAGGCCTCGCGCAGGCGCCGGAAGTATTCTTCGGGGTCCCGCATCCCGTCGGGGTGGTCCACCCGCAGACCGTCCACGGTGCCTTCGGCCGTCCAGCGCAGGGGCAGCTCGTGGATCGCGTCAAAGACCTCGCGCCGCTCCACGCGCAGCCCGGCCAGATCGTTGATGTCGAAGAAGCGGCGGTAGCCCAGATCCTCCGCAGCGGTACGCCACCAGGCAAGCCGGTAGTTCTGTTCACCGATCAGGGCGTCCAGCGCATCGGGGCTGGCGTTGATGGCATCGACCTCGGCCTGCACGGCGGCCCGGGTCCCGGCATTGTCGCGGCAGGTCTCGTCCAGCAGCCGGTGGATCACCTCCTGGTCGCGCCGGCGCCGTTCGGCCGGCTCGCCGCCGGTCACCCGCGGGCGTGGCAGGCGTGCGCAGGACTCGGCAAGAAAGCCGAGCAGTTCCGGGCCGCTGCGCCGGTAGACCCGCTGGAGCAGGTCATGCAGCGAGGAGGGGTCGACGGGGAAACGGTGTTCGTAATAGTGCAGCGTGAACCGGCCTTCGGCGAACCGCAGCTGCAGTTCGCCCGCCTCGAGGATACGGCCGTAATGGTCGCCGAGGACCGGCAGCAACACCTTGTCGGGCCAGCGCTCTTCCGCGGCTGCCCAGTCGACGTCGAACCAGGGGGCGTGGCGGCTGGAGGGCCCGTTTTCGAGGACATCCCACCACCAGGGGTTCTGGTCGCCGGCGATCGCCATGTGATTGGGAACGATGTCCAGTACCTGTCCCATGCCGGCGCGGGCGAGAGCGACGTTCAGCCGCTGCCGCGCCGCCTCGCCGCCCAGTTCGGCATTCACGCGGCCCGGGTCGACGACATCGTAGCCATGGGTGCTGCCGGACACCGCCTGCAGGAACGGCGACAGGTAGACATGGCTGATCCCCAGATCCGCCAGATACGGCACGACCGCGGCCGCGTCATCCAGGGTGAACCCCGGATGCAGCTGGAGACGGTAGGTTGCGACGGGTCGAGCGCTCACCTCTCTCTCATAGCACGAAAGTGCCGCCACCGGAACGCCCGGCCGGGTCGGTTGCGGATCAGGTCCGGCCCAGGTTGATCCCGGTGGAGATCAGCCCGACGTGACTGAAGGCCTGCGGGAAGTTGCCGAGAAAGGCCCCGCTGGCGGGGTCGATCTGTTCCGGCAGCAGGCCCAGCGGGCTGGCCCGGGCGCACAGCGACTCGAAGAGCTCCATCGCCGCGTCCCGTTCGCCCTGGCCCAGGAGGTTGTCGGCCAGCCAGAAGCTGCACAGCAGGAAGGCGCCCTCGTGGCCGGCCAGTCCGTCGGGCGATTCATCGGGAAGGTAGCGGAACAGCAGTCCGTCGCCGGCGCCCAGCCGACGCACTACGGCGCGAGTGGTGGCGATCATGCGCGGATGGTCGGCGGGAATCACCCGCCGCAGGGGCAGGGCAAGCAGGCTGGCGTCGATCCCGCCGCCGCCGAGGTGTTCGGTCAGGGTCTGCTGCTGCGGGTCCCATGCCTGCTCGAGGATGGCCGTGCGGATCCGCTCGCACTCGAGTTCCCAGCGTCGGGCATCGGACTCCATGCCCATGGACCGGGCCATGCGCGCCCCCCGGTCCAGTGCCACCGCGCACAGCGCCGCGGAATAGGTGAACGGGCGCCCCGGCGTACGCACCTCCCAGATCCCGTGGTCGGGCGTCTGCCATTCCCTCGCCGCCGCTTCCACGAGGCGCCGCAGCCGGTCCCATAGCGCGGGTTCGAGTGCGCCGCCGCGACGCACCCATTGCCAGGCGCAGTCCATGATCTCGCCGAACACGTCATGCTGGCGTTGCTCGGCGGCGGCATTGCCCCACCGTACCGGTGCGGACCCGCGGTAGCCCTCGAGTCCGGGGTCATGCCATTCCGGTGGCGGAGCGTGGCCGTCCACGTCATACAGCACGCGTGGCCGCCCGGCGCGGTCCACCGCATCGAGTACCCAGCCAAGAAAACCCTCGGCCTCGTGCCCCATGCCGATCTGGGCAAGCGCATAGACCGAGAACGCCGCGTCGCGGATCCAGGCATAGCGGTAATCCCAGTTGCGTGGTCCCCCGATCGCCTCCGGCAGGGAGGAGGTGGGCGCGGCGATCATCGCGCCGGTCGCGGTGTAATCCATCATCTTCAGGGTGATTGCGGAGCGGCGGACCAGTGCCGTCTGCGGACCCTGGTAGCGGAACGAGCGCATCCAGTCGCGCCAGACCGCGATGGTGTCCGCGAGGAGTTCTTCCGGCGGGCGGGGATGGAAGCGGTGCCCCGCGGATTCCCAGCTGAGGATGAGGTGGTGGCGTTCGCCCGCGGACAGCTCGTGGGTGGTGTCCAGCCCGGCCAGCGGGAGCGAGGAGGTCAGGTGCGGCTCGAGCTCCGGGCGACGCTGCAGGCGCAGCTGCAGGCCCGCGGCATGCGGTCGGCACTCGGTGTCACCGCGCGGTTCCAGCCGGACCCGCAGGCGCACGCGCCCCTCCACCACCTCGATCATCCGCAGGAGTTCGCCGCGCCCGGCGGGGGCATCTTCGGACAGGTCGGCGCCGGCGCGGAAGGTCAGCGCGTCGGTCACGCGGACGCGTCCCTCCGGCCCCGAAAGGTCCGTTACGAGCACCCCGGTGTCCGGCTCGTAGCGCTGCGTGGCAGCGGTCAGGTTTTCCGGGGCCACCGTGAAGGAACCGCCGTTGCGATGGTCCAGCAGGCCGCAGAACAGGGCGTCGGAATCGAACCGCGGGACGCAGAGCCAGGAGATGGAGCCGTCGCGCCCCACCAGGGCCGCGGTGGTGCCGTCGCCGATCAGCCCGTGGTCCTCGATCGGGAGGTAGCCATCGCGCGGGTACGGGGGCAGCTCGGTGGCGTTCAACGGAACCCCCTGCAGTCTTGTCGTTAGCCAGAAGATTGGGGTTTCGTGACGAATCCTGTCAATGCGTATGATGGAAACCGCACTGCCCACCACGTTGCGCGGGCGCCGTCCCGCCGGAGGCCAGCGGATGAGCGTTCAGACCGTCGACGAACTCCTCGCCTCGCGTTCCCCCGAGTCGGGTCGCGAGGCGGTGGTGGCCATGACCCGCGATGGGCACGAGACCACCGAGCGGGCCGAACTGCTCGAAAGGGCCGCGAGACTGGCGGCCGGGCTGCGCGCGGCGGGCCTGGAACGCGGGGACCGCGTGGTACTGCTGGCCCCCAACAGCCCGGACTGGATCGTCTCGGCGCTGGGCGTGATGAATGCCGGCGGTAGCGTGGTGCCCCTGGATACGCAGATGCCGTCCGAGGACCTGTACCACGTCCTTGCGGACTCGGCTCCGCGCTTCGTCTTCACTACCTCGGGGCTGGAAGAGCGGCTGGCGGATGTCCCCGGTGACTGGCAGGTCCGCCTGTTCGACGCCGCAGAGGATGCCCCGAATGCCTGGGCGAGCCTGCTGCAGGCCGAGCCCGCCGGGTCGATCGCGCAGGCCGGGGATGTGGCCGCGGTGTTCTACACCTCCGGCACCACCGGTCCGCCCAAGGGCGTGCCGCTGACCCACCGCAACCTGGCCAGCAACGTGGAGGCCCTGTGCGCCGAAGAGGTCGCGGACCATAAGGATCGAGTGCTGGTGCCGCTGCCGTTCCACCACGTGTATCCGTTCACGGTCGGCATCCTGGTGCCGCTGACCCTGGGGGCCTCCATCATCGTGCCGTTTTCGCTGGTCGGGCCGCAGATCGTGCGCGGCCTGCGCGATGGCGAGGCGACCGTGATGCTGGGCGTGCCCCGCCTCTACGAGGCCGTGTGGAAGGCGCTGCAGGATCGCGTGGCCGGCCGGGGGCGGGTACCGGCGCTGCTGTTCCGCGCGATGCTGGGCCTGTCAAAACAGGCGCGCCAGCGCTTCGGCCTGCGCCTGGGTCGGCGCCTGTTCGGGAGCCTGCACCAGCGACTGGCGCCGCGCCTGCGCATGGTGGTGGCCGGGGGCGCGGCGCTCGACCCCGCGCTGGGCCGCAACCTGCAGGCACTGGGCTGGGAGGTGGCGACGGGCTACGGCCTCAGCGAGACGTCGCCCATCCTCACCTACAACCCGCCGGAGCGGGTGCGTCTGGACGCCGCGGGGGTGGCGCTGCCGGGGGTCGAACTGGCCATCGACGACGGTGGCTCCGGCGACGGCCGTGGCGAGGTGATGGCCCGCGGGCCGAACGTGTTCGCCGGCTATCTCAATCTCCCGGACAAGACCGCGAAGGTCCTGGACGCGGACGGCTGGTACCGTACCGGAGATACCGGCGAGATCGATGCGGATGGCTTCCTTTATCTGCACGGTCGGGAGTCGGCCATGATCGTGCTCTCCGGTGGCGAGAACATCGATCCGGAACGCGTGGAGGGTGCACTGCAGTCGGCCGAAGGGATCCGCGAGGCGGGCGTGCTGGAGCATGACGACCGGCTGGCGGTCGTGGCGGTGCCGGATGCGGGCCTGATGCGTGAGGCCGCCGGCGAGGAGCTCGAACGGCGCACGCGCGAGGCCGTCAATGAAGCGGCGAAGTCGCTGCCTACCCATCACCGCCCGGGAGCGGTGCGCGTCGCGCTCGATCCCCTGCCGCGCACGCGTCTGGGCAAGCTGCGTCGGCACAAGCTGGAAGAACTGTTCGAGGAGCTGGGGCGCGAGGACGCGGTCTCGCGGGCCCGTCCGGAGCCGGTCTCGCCGGAATCCATGGCCCCGGAGGACCAGCAGCTGCTGTCCGACCCGGGCGCCGAGCGCACCTGGAACTACCTCGCCGAGCGTTTCCACGACCGGCGTCTGACCCCGGACACCGGGCTGGCCGACGAACTGGGCATCGATTCGCTGAGCTGGGTCGACCTGACCCTGGCGCTGCAGGATCGCGCCGGGATCGATCTGGACGACTCGGCGATCGAACGGGTCGAAACGGTGCGCGATCTGCTGCAGGAGGCGGCCGCCGCGGGCGTGGCCCGCGAGGGGCAGGCCGATCTGAAGGCACAGCTCGCGGATCCGGAGTCGCTGCTGGAGGCCGACCAGCGAACCGCGCTGGAACCCCCGGGGGCACTGCGCCGCGGCGCCGGGGTGCTGCTGCTGGGCGGGGCGCGTCTGCTCTCCCGGCTGCTGATGCGCGTGGAGGTGCACGGTCAGTTCCCTGCGAACGGACCGTACGTGATCGCCCCGCGCCATCTCAGCTTCGTCGATGCGCTCGCGCTGTTGCCGGCGCTGGACCGGCAGCGTCTCGAGTCGCTGTACTGGGCCGGTTTCCAGGGTTACCTGTTCACCGGCCCGCTGTCGCGGGCCTTCAGCCGCACGGCGCGGATCCTGCCGGTGGACCCGGGGGCCGCGCCGCGTCGCAGCCTGGCCCTTGCGGCGGCCAGTCTGCAGCGCGGTCACGGACTGATCTGGTTCCCCGAGGGCCAGCGCTCGCCGGACGGAAGCCTGCAGCCCCTGCGTCCCGGCATCGGGCTGGTGCTGGCCGCGCAGCCCGTCCCCGTCGTGCCCGTGTGGATCGAGGGCACCCGCGAGGTGATGGCCCCGGGGCAGCGTCTCCCGCGGCCGGGCGGGAAGGTGCGCATCGTGATCGGGGACCCGGTGGATCCGACGACCGCCGGCGGGGATGAACGGGCGATCGTCCGCGACCTCCAGGCGGCACTGGAGGAACTGGGGCAGAAATGACCCGGTTGCCGCATGCCGAATGCCGGAAATGATCGGCAAGGGTGCTCCGGGGACACTGGAACGATCCGGGGATGCGTGAGGATCCGGGGCGCCGCATGGAGCGGCGCGGCCGTGCTCGGGAAGATTCTGGCATGCGTTTCGCTTGGCAAGGTTGCCCCGGCTCCGTTCATTTGGAGCGGGAAAACCTTTCGAGCAGGAGCACGCCATGATCAACAGTATCGGACCCAATCCGGCCACCATGGCCCAGACGGCGGGCATGAACGGACCGAATGGCGCCGGGAACCAGGGCCCCGCGGCCGCGGCCGGGCAGAACCCGGCGGGCCAGGCGACCGGGCAGGCCGCCGGCATGGCCGCGGCGCAGCAGGCCCAACCGGCCCAGGCGGGCGCACAGGGAGGCATGCAGGCGGCGCAGCCGGCTCAGGCCGCAGCCAGCCCGGCCATGGGGCAGGCCCAGCCCGCACAGAACGCCACCCAGGCGGCCGCTACCCAGAGCCCGGCGGCTCCGACCGGTTCCACCGGCAACACCGGGAGTACCTCCGGAATTGGCGGCACCGAAGCGACGCAGTCCGCGGGCGAGATCGATACCGGACTGTCCGTCGATTCGGAGATGCAGGCGGGCGATTCCTCGACGGACACCGGCTCTGGCAACCCGGATAACGGCGCCGCGCAGGACGAACCGGGCGCCGAGGAAGAGATGGGCTCCACCTTCATGGCGGACGGCAGCCTGGCCAGCACGGGCCCGGATACCACCGGCTCCAGCGTCAACATTCAGGCCTGATCGACCCGGAGACCTGTCCGTTCCCGGAGTGGCCGGCGATTTGCTAGTCCCTCCGGCATGGACTGGACGGGGACACAACGAATCCGGATCCGGGCTCGCGGGGGGCGCCGTACGCCCGGGTGCCGCGGGTGTGGCAATGTGCCACATGGGTCGCGCCGACCTGTCGCGTTTCGACACATAACCCCGAACTTCGAGCTCGGGGCCGAAGTTGCTGGCGCGAGCAGGGTGGCCGCATGACCGCCCTCTCGGCATCGCGCCTGGAGGGCCTGGATCTGGCGCGTGCGCTGGCCGTGGCCGGCATGCTGTCGGCGCATGTCGGGCCGGTGGGCCTGGAGACGCTCGGCGGGCAGCTGTACGCGTTGCCTCAGGGTCGGGCGTCGGTGCTGTTCATGCTGCTGGCCGGGGTGGGCGTATCTTTCCTGGCCGCCTCCCGGCGTCCGCGACGTGGCGGGGCCGAGGCCCAGTTGCTGTGGCGGGCCGCGCTGCTCTTCCTGATCGGGCTGGGGCTGCAGGCCCTGGAGCCCGACGCCATCTACGTGATCCTGCCGGCCTACGCGGCACTGTTCGTGCTGGCGATCGCCATGCTGCGCATGCCGTCACCCGGACTGCTGGCCATCGCTGCATTGATGCTGGCCCTCGGTCCGGCGATCTTTCTGCACGGGCAGCTGACCAGCCCCGAGGTGTTCGACCGTTCGCCCGTGATGCCGGGGCTTGCCGCGGGCGAGATGCTGCACCGTCTGGTGCTGTCCGGCCCGTATCCGCTGGTGACCTGGATCGTGCCGTTTGCGGTCGGGATGTGGCTGGGCCGGCTTGATCTGCGCAGTACCGCCGTGCGCCGGCGTCTGGTCGTGGTCGGGGCGGTGGGGACGGCCGGGGTGCTGCTGGCCAGCGTCGGGCTGCAGCGGGCACTGGGAGTGGATGCCGACGACTGGGGCTGGAACCGGTTGCTGGTCACGCAGCCCCACAGTCAGATGCTGTTGTGGCTGGCCGGCTCCGTGCTGACCGCCGGCGCGGTGCTGGGGCTGTGCCTGCTCCTCGCCGATCGGGCGCGCCGCTGGCTGTGGCCCTTGATCGCGTCCGGGCAGCTGGCGCTGACCTTCTACGTGACCCACCTCCTGGTGCTCTGGCTGCTGCGGGAGACACTCGAGAGTTCGGGTCTGGACGACCACGTGATGGACTCCCCCGCGATCGCGACCGCGTTGACCCTGCTGGCGATGGCGGCCTTCGCCGCTTTCGCGGTCCTGTGGCGTTCACGGTTCCACCGCGGTCCACTGGAGAGCCTGCTTTTTCTGCCGTGGATCGCAGGGCGGCAGGGCCGGGACCGGCCCCGCTGAACGGGCTTTGAGCCGTGTCGCCCCCTCCTTTTGGAGGGGGCGTTCTTTTGTGCATTGCGTGATCCTCTCAAGGGGAACATCGGGCCAATCAATGGCACTGAGGGGAGCGGACAATGTACGGAAAACTCTTGCGACGGGCCGTGGCCGGCGGTTTGCTGGCCGGTGCGTTTGGCGTGACGTCGCCGGTGGTGGCCGATGAGCATGTGAGCATCATGGTGTTCGATGCCTCGGGGTCCATGTGGGCGCGGATGGAAGACGACAAGTCGCGCATCGAGGTGGCGCGCGAGGTGGTCGACGAGTTCGCGGCCAGTCGCGACGCCAGCATCCCCTTTGGCGTGGTCGCCTACGGACATACCCGCCGTGGCGACTGTGACGATATCGAGGCCGTCCTGCCGCTGGACACCCACGAGGGTCACGAGATCGCGCGCACGATCCACGATCTCAACCCCCAGGGCATGACGCCGTTGACCGACTCCATGGCCAGGGCCCGCGAGATGATCCCGCGCACCGCGGAGTCTGCGGACATCATCCTGGTGACCGATGGCCTGGAAAACTGCGGCGGCGATCCCTGTGCGCTGGCCGCCGAGATGGCGGAGGAGGGCATCGACCTGCGCGCCCATGTTGTCGGCTTTGCGCTCGAGGAGGAAGAGGTTCAGACCCTTTCCTGTGTGCCGGAGCAGACCGGTGGCCAGCTGTTCACCACGCGATCCGGCGAGGAACTCAGTGCCGCCCTGGACGAGATCGCGGCAGCGGAACCCGAGGCACTGCGCGTGCAGCTGCGCGCGCTCGACGAACGCAACCCCGAAGAGCACGTGCGCCGGGTGGACTGGGAGGTCGCCGACGAGGCGGGCGAGTCGATCTTTTCCGGGGAGTCGCGGGGCATCATCGACCTGGAGCTGATGCCCGGTGATTACACGGTCGAGGCCGAAGCGGAGGTCTTCGCCGGCGGGACCGAGTTCGAGATCACCCCGCAGACCGACGAGCCGGTCGACATCATGATGGCGAAGACGCAGGCCACGCTGGAGCTGAGCGCCGAGGACGCCGCAACCGGCGAAGCCCTGGGCGGGGTCGACTGGGTCGCGCTGAACGTGGAGACCGAGGAAGCGGTCGAGGCCCGCAGCGAGGATGCCGATCCGCTGGAACTCCACCTGGAGCCCGGGGAATACCGCATCATTGCCGAACGCGGCGCGACGAGCGGTGATGCGCGGGAGATGGCGACCCTCGCGGAAGACCGGGAAGTGGTCGTGACGCTCGAACAGGCGCTGCCGGGCGCCGAGCTCCATGCCCCGGACACCGCCGGCGTCGGTTCCATGGTCGATGTCGGCTGGGACGGGCCCGGCGAGGATCGTGACTTCATTGCCGTGGTGGAGCCGGGCGCGCCCGAGGATGATACGGGCCATTCACGCCGCGCCAGCGACCGCGTGCAGGGCGAGGAGCAGGTAACCCTGCAGATGCCGGATGCCCTCGGGCCCCACGAGCTGCGTTACGTGCATCGGGAAACGGGGGCGGTCCTGGCCACTCGCACCATCGAGCTGGAGCCGGTGGAGGCGTCCGTCTCGGCACCCGGTGATGTCCCGGCCGGGGCGCAGTTCGAGGTCGAATGGGAAGGCCCGGTCAACCGCAACGACTACATTGCGATCGTGGCGGCGGGGGCCCCGGACGACGACACCGGGCATGGCCGGCGGGCCACTGCGCGGGTTTCGGAGGACGGCGAGCCGGTGACCCTCCAGGCCCCGGATGCGCTGGACACCTACGAGGTGCGCTATGTCATCCGTGACAGTCGCCGAGTGCTGGCCTCGCAGGAGGTGACGCTGACCCCGGTGGAGGCGTCCGTCTCCGCACCGGAGGAGGTCCCGGCCGGGGCCTATTTCGAGGTCGAGTGGGAAGGCCCGGTCAACCGGAACGACTACATCGCGATCGTGGCGGCGGGCGCGCCGGACGATGAAACCGGGCATTCCCGCCGCGCCACGAGCCGGGTTTCGGAGGACGGCGAGCCGGTGAAGATCCAGGCGCCGGATGCGCTCGGCACCCACGAGGTGCGCTACGTGCTGCGCGACAGTCGCCGGGTGCTGGCCTCGCAGGAGGTGACGCTGACTCCGGTCGAGGCGTCGCTGGAAGCGCCGGACACCGTGCTGCCGGGTGCCGATTTCGAAGTGCGGTGGGAGGGACCGGAGAATCGCAACGACTTCGTGGCCATCGTGGAGCCGGACGCGCCCGAGGGTGACAGCGGCGACAGCCGCAGCGCCAGCAGTCGTGTCTCCGGCGACACCGAGACTCTGACCGCGCCGGACGAGGAGGGCGAGTACGAGATCCGCTACGTGATCCGCGATTCCGGCCGGACCCTGGAGGCCATTCCGATTACCGTCGGCGGTACCGACGTGACCCTTTCGGCCGAAGATACCGTGGCCGCCCGGAGCACGATGGAAGTGGACTTCACCGGACCGGGGCGCTTCGAGGATCTGATCGAGATCGTCGAGGCCGGCGCCGACCCGGACGACAGCGCGGTGCAGGATGCACGTGCCTCGCAGGGCAGTCCGGTGCAGCTGTTCGCGCCTTCCAGTGCGGGCAGCTACGAGATCCGCTACCGCGCTTCCGACAGCGGTGAGGTGCTCGAGAGCATCCCGCTGGAGGTGGAATAGGAGCCGGGGACTCAGGCCTTCACCAGGGGCAGGCGCCCCTGGTCGACCCGGCGCAGGCCGTACACCAGGTCAGCGACGGGCTAGACCGGTGCCATGTTCGGACCGGGGACCCGGACCGGGCGGAAGGATTCGCCCGTATGCCCCCGCCGGGTGCACAATATGGCCTGTTTCAGGCCTGCAGGACGCCCCGGGCGGCACCCCGGACATGGTGGATCATCGGCAATGACGGCTTTATCACCCGAAGCAGAGGTCCGGGCGGCGGTGGAGCAGTACTTCGATCGCTACTTCCGCGAGCGCGACCTCGTTGCTACATGTGAGCTGCTGAGCCCCTCCATGCACGGCATTGGGACCGGTTCCGGCGAGGTCTGCTTTACCCGGGAGGCGTCCGAGCAGCTCTACCGGCACGATATCGAGCAGGCGCCGAATCCGGTGGAATACTCCCTGCGGGACCTGCATGTGTCGTTTCCGGCGCAAGGGGTGGCGATTGCCAGCTGTGTGCTGGATCTGCACACGATCATTGCGCGTCAGGCCGTGCGCTTCAATGGAGTGCGACACAGCCTGGTGTGGAGCCGGGACGATGACGTCTGGCGCCTGGAGCACATCCACGTGTCCTTCCCCGGCGTCGAGCACGGGGACGATGAAGCCTACCCGGTCAAGGAGCTGGAAGACCGCAATGCGGTGCTGGAGCGAAGGGTGGACGAGCGCACGGCCGAGCTCCATGAGGCGCTGGAACGGATCGATCGTTTCGCTCGCACCGATTCGCTGACCGGCCTGGCCAACCGTCGCAGCATCGATGAAACCCTGCAACGGGCCCTTGCGCAGACGGGTGGAGGCGCCTCGACGCTGGCCGTGATTCTGCTGGATCTGGACCGGTTCAAGCGAATCAACGACGTGCACGGTCACCTTGAGGGAGACCGGATCCTGAAGGCGCTGTCCGGCATCCTGGCGCGGGCTGTCGAGGGCGCGGGCCACGTCGGGCGCTGGGGCGGCGAGGAGTTTGTCGTCATCGTGCATGACATGAATCTGACCGTCGCCTCGCAGCTTGCGGAGACCCTCCGTGGCGAGATCCACGGCCTGCGTGATCCCGACGGGGGCTCCGTGACCGGCAGTCTGGGCGTGGTGGAGGCTCGTGCCGGGGATACTCATGAAACCCTGATGGCGCGTGCGGACCTGGCCCTGTATGCCGCCAAGGCCGGCGGACGCGATCGCGTGGAGCGCGGCTGACCCCCACGGCTCTCGCGTTTCGTGTATAGTGCGCAGCTGACCGTGTGGTCATTCCTTTTCGCCGGGCCCGGGGCACGCCAGTGCCGTCGCTGTTTCCGGCCCGTGTGAGTACTGTGTGATGTCTGAATCCCCCTCCTTTGACCAGCTCGGTCTGTCCGAGTCGCTGGTCCGTGCCCTGTCGAATCTGGGCTTTGCCACCCCCACCGCGGTCCAGGCCGCCTGCATCCCCGCCCTGCTGGGTGGTCGCGACGTGCTGGGCGAGGCCCAGACCGGCACCGGCAAGACCGGTGCGTTCGGCCTGCCGCTGGTGGATGGCGTGGACGCGGCCCTGAAGGCGCCGCAGGCCCTGGTGCTGGCCCCCACCCGCGAGCTGGCCGGTCAGGTGGCCGACGCCCTGAGCGGTTTCGCGGCGGGTCTGGACGGCATCGAGATCCTGCCGGTCTACGGCGGCCAGCCGATGGGCCAGCAGCTGCGCGCCCTGCGAGACGGGGCCCAGGTGGTGGTCGGCACGCCCGGCCGCGTGGCCGACCATGTCCGCCGCGGCAGTCTCGATCTGTCCAGCCTGCGCATGGTGGTGCTGGACGAGGCCGACGAGATGCTGCGCATGGGCTTCGTCGAGGAGATCGAGTGGCTGCTGGAGCAGACCCCGGCCGAGCGCCAGACCACGCTGTTCTCCGCGACCATGCCGGCGCCGATCCGGCGCATCGCGCACCGCCACATGCGCGAACCGGAAGAGATCCGCGTGGGTGCGGGCAACGAGGCCGGCGTCGACATCGACCAGAGCTACTGCCTGGTCGATCAGCGCAACAAGCTCGAGGCCCTGACCCGCCTGATGGAGACCGAGCCGGATCTGGACGCCGCGGTGGTCTTTGCCCGTACCAAGGCGGCGACGGTCGAGATCGCCGACCGGCTGGGCGCCGCCGGCGTGGCCGCCTCGGCGCTGAACGGCGACATGGAGCAGGGCGAGCGCGAGCGCGTGGTCGCCAACCTGCGCGACGGTCGTCTGGACGTGATCGTGGCCACCGACGTGGCCGCGCGCGGGATCGACGTCCCGCGCATCAGCCACGTGTTCAATTTCGATGCCCCGGGCGATGCCGAGGTCTACGTGCATCGCATCGGGCGTACCGGCCGCGCCGGGCGCAAGGGTCGCGCGATCCTGTTCCTGGAGCCGCGCAAGCGGCGCATGCTGAAAGACATCGAGCGCCTGACCGGCAAGTCCGTGCGTGAACAGGCGGTGCCCGACCGCGAGGCGGTGCGCGCACGGCGCGAGGATCGGTTCGCCGAACGCGTGCGGGCTGCCGTGGCGGATGACGCCGGGGGCCGTCACGCGGCCCTGGTGGAGCGCCTGCTGGCCGATGGCGAGACCTCGCCGCAGGATCTGGCCGGTGCCCTGGTGGCGCTGGCCACCGAGGGGTCCCCGCTGGATGCCTCCGCCACCGCCGGTGCGGACCCGCTGGCCGGTGCGGCCCGTGCCGGTCGCGACGACCGCTCCGGCGGCCGGGATCGTGGCGAGCGTACCAACAAGCGCCGCGAAGGCGGCCGTCAGGGCGATCGCGACGCGGGTCCCGAATCCGGCATGGTGCGCTACTACATGCCGGTGGGCCGCACCCACGGCGTCGCGCCGGGCGCGATCGTCGGGGCGCTGGCGAACGAGGGCGGGCTCAAGGGCCGCGACATCGGCCGCATCGGCCTGCAGCAGGAACACTCGCACGTGGATCTGCCGGAGAGCCTGGACGAGGGCGCGATCCGCAAGCTGGGCGGCATCCATGTCGCCAACCGTCGCCTCGGCCTGACCCTGGAGATCCCGTCGCCGCAGGGCCCGAGCCACGACGCGCCGGCGCGCAAGTCGAAGCCCGCATCCCGCAAGCCCGCCGGTGGCAAGCCGGCGACCGGCAAGCGCCCCGCGTATCAGGCGACGGGCAAGGGCCCCGGACGGGCTTCGGGCAAGGGCCAGAGCAAGAACAGTACCGGAACCCTGGGCATCCGCCGCAAGGCCGCCAACGGCTGACCGCGGAAGGCGCGGCCGGGAGCCAGCTCAGCTCTCGCAATGCTCGCAGACGGCGCCGGCGGAGGCGTCGTCCGGATATCCGCCCAGCCGCCGGCGGACCTCCTCCTCGTCCATCGCCTGGATGTCCTCGGCCAGGCGATCGAGGTGCGTGAGGATGGTCGCGGAGCACTGCTTGAGATGGGGCAGCAGCTCCCGAGCCCGGTCCAGCCGCCGGGTGTCGTCGAACCCGGTGGAACCGAACAGCCGTGCCAGTGGTGTCGGCTTTTCGGCCTGTTCCTCGAACAGGATGTTGAAGATCCGTCGGTAGGTGGCGTGGAGTTCGTCGTGTGGCGGTTCGATCCGGCAGTAGGAAGCCAGATCCGACAGGCCGCGCCCTTCGCCGTAGTACCACTGGCCGAACTTGCAGTCGGTGGGGGCGACCGGGACCTTGTCCTGGTCCAGCGGGATCCCTTCGATCAGTCCGTGGGCGTAGCTGACCCACATCTTGTGGCTCAGACGGGCGCGGTGGATCCGCTTGATCACGTCCGCTTTGGTCATGCTTGTCTCTCCGAGCGACACGGTGTGTCGCGGCAGAGGAGTCACTACAGGGTGAAGAACCCCAATTCTGGCCTGCCTGCGGGGCGGATGGGACGGCCGGAATGCGGAACCGTTCACGAATCGGCGGATTGCCGGGGGTATCAGTCGCCGGTTTCGTGCTCCAGGTGGTCGATCAGGCGCTGGATGTCGCCCGGGTCGGCATCCGCGGGCGCGCGTTCCAGGACGTACTGCCGGCGCTGCTCCGGCGTGAGCGGGTCACGCTCGTCCAGCAGGCCGTGTTCCTTCAGCCAGGACTCCAGCTGTTCACGCTGGTTGGTCCGCAGGCGCTGCTCGGTGCCGCTGGCCATGGTGATCGGATCCTGACGCAGGCCCTCCAGCAGCTCTACAGGGTCACCCCCCGTTTCTTCCGCACGTCGCACCACGCCCTCGAGGGTGTTGTCGGTCAGCACGCCGTCCGCGTGCGCCTGTTCCAGGATCCCCCGGTTCACCGGTTGGCCATGGCCGATCCGGCAGGCGTCCAGCCAGTGCTCCAGAGCCATGCTGCGATGGGCGAGGGCGGTGCGCCGGCGTGTCTCGGGCAGGGCGCGGGCGGCGATCCGGCTGTCCAGCAGGCTGCGCAGCGGCCCGACCCGGTCCACCCGCCAGTCCTGCATCAGGCTCCGCGCGGTGGCGGGGTCGTCGAACAGTACGTGCAGCAGGTGGACCTCTTCCGCCGGCGCCGTCGGGTCCGGGCGCAGGACGCCCAGCTCGCGGGCCCAGCTGGCGATGTCCCGGTCGCCGGGTTCAGGGATGGTCGGCGCGGCGGGAAGGCGGAAACGGGCCGGAGTCCGCCCCGAGCCTTCCCCGGACTTGTCCATCGCGATGCCGCGTACGGCCTGCAGGTCGACCCGGTGAGGTGACTCGCCGGTGGCCTGCTGCCACAGCTGCACCTCGTAGTCGCTGGCCGCCAGATACAGGATCTGTCGATCCTGCGCGAGTTCGCGCAGGGTGCGGAACATCACGCCGGCGCGTTCGGGGTCGGTAGTGGCCAGGGCTTCGTCGATCAGCAGCGGCCAGCGCCGTGATCCGTCGCCGGCCTCGCGGGTCTCCACGCGGGCCAGACGCAGGGCCAGCAGCAGCTGCATGCGGGTAGCGGTGGAAAGCTCGCCGGGGGTGCGCAGGGCCCCCTGCACGCGGTCCTCGCCGAGGAAGCCGTCGTCCTCGTCGCTCAACCGCAGGGCCCACTGGTGGTGGGTGAAGCGGGCGAAGGCCTCGCGCGCGCGGCGCAGCAGCTCGGGTTCTTCCTCGCGGCGGAACTCGTCCTGGATGTCGTCCAGCAGGAACCGGCCGGCGGTGCTTTCGAGGGCCCTGGCGCGGTGCTGCTCCAGCGCCTCGCGCGCGCCCTGTTCGGCCGCCATGGCCCGTTCGCGTTCCCCCTTGAGCCCGGTCTGGCGGATGCGCTCCCGGATCTGGCTGCGTTCCTCGCGCAGCTCCTCCAGCCGGGCGGCGCGGTCGACCGCCTCGGTGTGGCGCCGGGCCAGGGTGTCGCGCTCGCCGGGGGAATCCTGCGTGCCGGCCAGGGCGAGCAGGTCCGGACGGGCCTCCAGTTCGCGCGCGAGGTCGTCGCGGCGCCGGCGCTGTTCTTCCCGCTGGTCCCGCAGTTCGCGCCACGCCTCGTGCTGCTCCAGACGCTGTTCCAGAATGCCGCGCTGATCCGGCCCCAGGCCGACCTCGGCCAGCTCGCGGGCGGTTTCCTGCTCGATCTCCTCCAGCGTGTCCCGCAGCCGCCGCGCCTCGCGTTCCTTCTCGGCGGCCTCGCGCTCGGCCTCTGCGGCCTCGTCGGCGCGCTCGCGCAGGGCGGCCACGGCAGGCGCCAGATCGACGTGGGCCGGGGATGCGTCGGGCGCGGCGTCGGTTTTGGTGCCGGGCCAACGGGCGAGGGCTTCGCGCAGTTCCGTGGACAGGGCCCGGACGCGGCCGGCGGTGTCCGCCCGCCGGGCTTCGGCTTGCTGCAGGGCCAGCTCGGCCTGCTGCAGCTCGCGGGTGCGCTGGAGGAAATCGTCGAGCCGCCCGGCAAGCGTCGGGTCGAAGCCGGCTTCGCGTGCGAAGGCGGCCTCTTCCTGTTCCAGTTCCTGCAACTGTCGGTCCACGCTGTCGCGCTCGGACCGCAGCGTGCGGGCCTCCTCGAAACGCTGGCGGTCCAGCCGCAGTGTATCGCGGCGGCGTTCGATGGCCTCGAGACAGGCGCGCACGCCGGCCGGGACCCACGGCGCATCGGGGGCCTTGTCCAGGCCCAGCGCCGTGAACTCCCGGGTCAGCTGGTCGCGGCGGGCGTCCGCGGCCAGCGCTTCGGCCGAGCGGCGCAGACGTTCCGGCAGGATCCCGGAGACCATCCCAGGGAACCGCAGCGGCAGCAGCGCCAGCAGCATCACGCCGCCGCCCACGACAGCCAGCCAGCCGGGGCCGACGAGTCCGCCAAAGACCGCGATGATGGCGCCCAGGCCAGCCCCGAGCACGGTCGGGAGGACGGGACGCTCGCGGTGGTCCGGCGACGGCAGGGCCAGCCAGTCATACAGCAGCCGCGCGCCGCGTTCGTGGCGTTCCAGCTCCTCTTCGGGGGAGGACTCCGGCGCACCCTGCACCCGCGTCTCGAGGGCCGTGCGGCGGTCTTCCAGCTCGCGCCGGCGGCGGGCGAGATCGTGCGCCCGGTCGAGGCTGGCGTCATCCAGTTGTGGCAGTTCGCGGGCGGAGTCCTCGCGGCCGTCGAGCCGGGCGAGGGCCCGGTCGCGCGCGGTACGCGCGTCGGTACAGGCGGTGTCGGCGTCAGCCAGTGCCCGTTCCTGCTGGTGCAGGGCCTCCAGACGCCCGCGCAGGCGTTCGAGTTCGGCGGGATCCGGTCGGGCGTTCTCCAGCCCGGTACGTGCCAGCCGCTCGGCGGCCTGCCGGCGGGCCTGTTCCGTGCGGGCGAGTTCTTCGCGGGCGTGCTCGCGGCGGCGGTCCAGTGCGGCGAGGCGTTCCGGTTCGCGGCCGGTCAGGCGCTCCATGTCGGGCGGGAAGTCTTCCAGGCGTGCGGCGGTCCCGCGCAGCGCCTGTTCGGTGTCCAGCAGGCGCAGTGCGGTCTCCAGGGCCTGCTGCTCTTCCTGCGCCTCCATGGCCTGCGCGATCTCGCGGTCCAGCTCCGGCAGGCGCTGTTCCCCGGCGGCAGCCTGGCGCTGTTCTCGCTCGACCTCCTCGCGCTGCTGCCGGGCCCGTTCCAGCGCCTGACGCTCGCGGTGTCCGGCGCGCGGGGCATGCGGGAACAGCTCGTCGCGCAGTGCGGGCAGATCCAGCCCGCCGTTGAGTTCCCGGCGCAGCTGGCGGGCGAGCGCCTGCTCGCCGCTGCCCTGGATCTGCACCAGGTCCTCGACGCCGATCAGGTAGCTGTCGAGCAGATCCGCCGGGGGCGGGGCGGGCGGTTCGGCCGGGCGGCCATCGCACTGCCACGCCACATGTGCCCCGTTGCGGTCCACGGTCCACAGATGGCGCCCGTCGTGGAAGCCGGCGGTCAGCGACAGCTGGTGCGGGTCGCCCGGGCGATGCCCGGCCAGCAGATGGCGCAGGGCGCGGATCAGGCTGCTCTTGCCGGAGGCATTCGGCCCGGTGACGAAGTTGACCGCCGGGTCCAGAGCGTCGATGACGAAGCCCCGATCGATCCCGGGCAGCCGGCGGATCTCGATGGATTGCAGTTTCACGCGCCGGCCTCCGTCTCGGCCAGCAGGCGTTCCAGCAGGCGGCTGCCGGTATCGGTCAGGTGTTCGGCGATGGCTTCTTCATCCAGTGCCGCCGCGGGCAGGCCCTGCCAGCGGGCGTCGTCGGCGACCGGTGCCAGCTCGTCGCGTGCGCGTGCGATCAGCGCGCGGCGGTCGGGGTCGTCGGCCGGGCGGTGCAGGTCGCGCAGCCGGCGGGCCAGCAGCCCGGCGTGGTCCTGCCGGCGGGCCAGTTCATCCAGATCGACCGGCGGCCGGGTATCGGCGAGGATGCGCTCGATGAAGGTGAAGCGCTCGGGGCTGGCGGCGATGCTCTCCTCGCGATGCCCGTCCAGCTGGTGTGCCACCTTGCCGGCGAGGGTGGTGGCCCCGGTCAGGCGCAGGCGCAGGCCCAGCGCGCGCGGCGGGACGGGGCGGGCGTCCAGTCCCGCTTCCAGCTCGCGCAGCTGCTGCAGCAGGCGGGTGCGGGCCTGTTCGGCGGTCTCGAGGCCGGTCAGGTCGAGATCGACGCGGGCCCAGTGCAGCGGGGCGAGGCACTGCTGTTCCAGGGACTGGATGCGGCCCGCCTCCACGGTCAGCAGCCACGGGCCGCGCGCGCCGTGTTCGCCGGGGTGCAGGCCGGTAATGGAGCCGAGGTAACCGCCGGTGTAGCGCCCGGCCGTGCCCGCGGCGTCGAGGGCGTCCGGGCGATGGATATGCCCCAGCAGCCAGGCATCCAGTCCGGCGCCGGCCAGTTCGGCCGAGCGCACCGGGGCGTAGTGCGAGTCGCGCGCGTCGCGGTCGGCGTGCAGCAGGCCCAGCTGAACGCCGGCCGCGGCCCCTTCGTTCGCGTGGAAGTCGTGTCCGGCGAGCGGGCTGGTGGTCACCCGCCGCGACGGGAACGACCAGCCGTGCAGGGTTACGCGGTCTTCGCCGGTCCCCAGGGTGATGCTTTCCCAGGTCCCGCCACGGCCCAGCAGGTGGAAGCCCTCGAGTTCGTCGGCCAGACGCGGCAGCACGGCCACGTCGTGGTTGCCGGCCACGCCCGCCACGCGGATGCCGGCCCCGGTCAGGCGGTCGATGCCCTTACGCAGCTGGCGGTAGGCCTCGAAGAAGTCGTCCTCGCGCTCGACCAGGTCGCCGGCCAGCACCACCGCATTCACCCGCCGTTCGATCGCGAGGCGGACACAGCGCTCCCAGGCCTCGGCCGGGCCCAGTTTGGCGCCGTCGTCGGCCAGCGCGGCTGGCAGGCTGGCCGGCCGGCGCCCCAGGTGCATGTCGCCCACGGCGAAGATTCGAACGGGCATGGAGATCCCTTTCCGGTGTTCGGGGCCCTATGGTCGCACCGCCGGAGGCAGGGGAGAAGTGGGCCCGCCCCCTGTATCCGGAGGGGGACAGGAGTGTCCCCTGTGGGTGATGCTGGTGCATCACAACGGGACCTTTTCGGGGGGCAACGCCATGAAGGACTTCAGCATGCGGGAGACCCTGGGTCTGCTGCGCAGTACCGCACCGTTTCTGGTGTTCCGTTTCGTCATCTACGTGGGGATCACGCTGGCGTACGTGATCGGCACGGGGGTCGGTGCGGGCCTCGGCTACGGGATCGGATATATCGGCGACAACCCCGGGGTATTCGGTCTGTGGGGCGGCTTCATCGGCTTCGGCCTGGTGGGCGCGGTGGTGTACTTCTTCCGCGAATACCTGCTGTACATCGTCAAGGCCGGGCATATCGCCGTGCTGGTGGAGCGCATGGATGGGCAGGAGCTGCCGCAGGGCCGCGGCCAGATCGAGCACGCGCGCGAGGTGGTGCGCGAGCGCTTTGCCCAGGCCTCGGTGCTGTTCGCGGTGGATCAGCTGATCAAGGGGGTGCTCAAGGTCTTCAACCGGGCCTTTTTCAGCATTGCGGCGCTGATCCCGCTGCCCGGTACGAAGGGTCTGGCGAGCTTCATCAACACGGTCATCAACCTGTCGCTCACCTATCTGGACGAGGTGATCCTCGCCTACAACATCCGCACCCGGGCCGAAAACCCGTGGGCGGCCAGCCGCACCGCGCTGATCCTGTACGCGCAGAACTACAAGGCGTTCCTGAAGAACGCGTTCTTCCTTGCCTTCTTCATCTGGGGCATGACCTTCCTCGTGTTTCTCGTCATCCTTGCCCCCGTCGCCGGCCTGGTGGCGCTGATCCCGGCGCTGGCCGGTCCGCTGACGGTCGTCATCGCGCTGGTGCTGGCCTGGGGCGTGAAGCAGGCCGTGATCGAGCCGGTGGGCATGGTCGCTTTGATGCAGGTGTTCAACCGCGTGACCGAGGGCCAGGACCCCGACCCGGAATGGGAGGGGCGGCTGGAAAAACTGACCGGCAAGTTCGGCGAGATGCGGCAGAAGGCCGCGGCCTGGACGGGCGGCGGGTCGGACCGTTCCGATGATGCGGAGGGCATGGCCACCGCCGGGTCGGGTGTCGACGGGGATCCCGCTTCCGGTTCCGCGCCCTCGACCGATACGGGTTCGGATCAGACCTCCGGGCAGGGTCGGGGCGAGTCCGGACCCGGGGCAGGATCCGGGTCAGGACCCGGGCCGGATCGATAGGCTCCACCAGCCGGCTCCCGGAGCCGGGGCAGGGGCGTCCACCACGGAGGGGCGGATGCAGTAGCATGCGTCCCATGAATGCAGACAGCGACACCGGGGGAGGCGCGCGCCGGCTGGCGGAGCGGCTGAAGGCGCGCCATGGTAAGCGGATCACCGGCGAACTGGTGATGCCCGCGCGTCCGGCACGTTACGAGCCGATTCCGGAGGACATTGATCCGGCTCTCGCCGCGGCCCTGCGGGCGCGCGGTCTGCACCAGCTGTACAGCCATCAGCGGGCGGCCTGGGACCGGGTGCGGGCCGGGCATCACACGGTGGTGGTGACCCCCACTGCTTCGGGCAAGACCCTGTGCTACAACCTGCCGGTGCTGCAGGCGGTGCGCGAGCGCAAGGCGCGCGCGCTGTACCTGTTCCCCACCAAGGCCCTGTCACAGGACCAGGTGGCCGAGCTGATGGAGCTCAACGAGGCCGGTGATCTGGGCGTGCGCGCCTATACCTTCGACGGCGATACCCCGGGCGATGCGCGCAAGGCGGTGCGCACGCGCGGCGACATCGTGGTGACCAACCCGGACATGCTGCATCAGGGCGTGCTGCCGCACCACACCAAGTGGGCGCAGTTCTTCGAGAGCCTGGAATATGTGGTCATCGACGAGACCCACAGCTACCGCGGGGTGTTCGGCTCGCACGTGGCGAACGTGATGCGCCGGCTGCGCCGGGTCTGCCGCTTCTACGGCGCGGATCCGGTGTTCATCCTGAGTTCCGCGACCATCGCTAACCCGCAGGAGCTGGCGGAAGGGCTGGTGGGCGCACCGGTGGAGGCGATCACCGAGAGCGGCGCGCCGGCCGGCGAACGCCACCTGCTGCTGTGGAATCCGCCGGTAGTGAACGCCGATCTCGGCATCCGCGCCTCGGCGCGCTCGCAGGTCACGCGGATCGCGCGCACGGCCATGCGGGCCAAGCTGTCCACCATCATCTTCGCGCGCACGCGGCTGATGGTGGAGATCATCACCCGCTACATGAAGGACGTGTTCGACAACGACCCGCGCAAGGCGGCGCGGGTGGCCGCGTATCGTGGCGGCTATCTGCCGAACGAGCGCCGCGAGACCGAGAAGGCCCTGCGCGGCGGCAACGTGGACTGCGTGATCGCCACCTCGGCGCTGGAGCTGGGCGTGGATATCGGCAGCCTGGATGTGTGCCTGCTGACGGGCTACCCCGGCACCATCGCCAGCACCTGGCAGCGCCTCGGTCGCGCCGGACGGCGCAACCGGCCCTCGCTGGGCGTGCTGGTGGCCAGCTCCGAGCCGCTGGATCAGTACATCATCCGCAACCCGGAGTTCTTCCTCGGGCAGTCGCCGGAGCAGGCGCGCATCGCCCCGGACCAGCTGCTGATCCTGCTGGACCACGTGCGCTGCGCGGCGTTCGAGCTGCCGTTTCGGCGCGGCGAGACCTTCGGCGGCGAGGACCTGGAGGCCCTGCTCGACTACCTGGAAGAGGAGGGCGTGCTGCACCGCGAGTCCGATACCTGGCACTGGACCGAGGACAGCTACCCGGCGCAGAGCGTCAGCCTGCGCTCGGTGGCCGAGGGCAACTTCGTGGTGGTGGATACCAGCGACGGGCAGCAGAAGATCATCGCGGAGGTGGATTTCTCCAGTGCCGCCGAGACCCTGTACGAGGGCGCGATCTACCTGGTGCAGGCGGTGCCCTACCAGGTCGAGCGCCTCGACTGGGACGGGCGCAAGGCCTTCGTCACCCGCACCCGCGCCGACTACTACACCGACGCCATCGACTACACCCGGCTGAAGATCCTCGACGACTTCGAACGCAGCGCGGCCGGGCACGGCGAGGCCGCGCGCGGCGAGGTGCACATCGTCCGCCGCATCCCGGGCTACAAGAAGATCCGCTACTACACCCACGAGAACATCGGCTACGGCAATATCCATCTGCCGGACCAGGAGATGCACACCACCTCGGTGTGGTGGCAGATGGCGCCCGAGGCGCTGGACGAGCGCTTCGCCTCGCGTCACGAGGCGCTGGACGGCTTTCTCGGCGCGGCCTACGCCATGCATCACGTCGCCGCGCTGGTGGTGATGGCCGAACCTCAGGACCTCGGCCGCGCGGTGGGCGATGGCGACGCCCGCTGGTTTGCCACCGTGGGGGCCGGCGGCCGCGGCCAGCTGCGCACCCTGGACGGTGGCGAGCGCGACCCCGAGCAGGAGGCGCGCTTCCGCCCGGCGGTGTTCCTGTACGACAACTACCCCGGGGGCGTCGGGCTGTCGTCGCCGCTGTTCGATGCCCGGGTGCGGGTGGTCCGCGACGCCCTGGCCTTGATCCGCAACTGCGGCTGTGCCCATGGCTGTCCCGCCTGCATCGGCCCGATCCTCGCCAGCGACGAGGTGCGCGGGTTCTCGCCCAAACAGGCGGCGCTCACCGTGCTGGAGGCCCTGGACGTGGAGGTGGCGGCATGAGCCTGTCCGACCGGCTGAACACCCTGCGACGGCAGGCCGGCGTGACCCTGGAACGGCGCACCGCGGACGAGGTGGTCCGGGACGGGGCCGGGCCCTCCGGTACGGCCCCCGGGGCCGAATCCGGGGAAAAATCCGGTTCGATGACGGACGCCTCCGCAGATCCGGGGGGTACGTCGGGCAACGACGGGTCCGTGCGCGAAGGCCGGGCGCCGGTCACCGGGCAGGGTGAAAGCCCGCAGCGTGCCCGCGCGCTGGCCGAGCTGCGCGAACGGATCCGGCGTATGGGGGCCGCGCCGAAACCGCCCAGCCCGCAGGACGCCAGGCACTCCGCCGTATCCCCCGCAGAGGGAAAGGCAGTCGGGAAGGCAAACAGCGCGACGGCGCCCGCCATGAGCCCCAATGGCCCGGCCGTATCCGTCGACGAACTCGCCGAACGTCTCGGCGGCAGTCGCATTGGCGAACACGTGATCCTGCTGGATCGCGAGCTGCCACCGGGGCACGAACATGGCCGGCTGGCTCTGGGGGAGGCCCTGGGGGCGGTGTGGCCGTTCTGGGAGGCCGGCGAACGGGTGGGCTTCATCGACACCGAGACCACGGGGCTGGCCGGCGGTGCCGGGACCGTTGCGTTTCTGGTGGGCCTGGCGACCCCGAGCGGCGAGGGCCTGCGCCTGCGCCAGTGGCTGATGACCGCGTTCGCCGGCGAGGCCACCATGCTGGAGTCGGTGGACGCCGCGCTGGCCGGCTGCGAGCGCCTGGTCAGCTACAACGGCAAGACCTTCGACCTGCCGCTGTTGCGCGACCGCCGGCGCATGCAGCGTCGAAACGATCCGGCGGACAGCGCCCACACCGACTTTCTCCATCCGGTACGCGCGCTGTATGGCCATGCCTGGCCCGACTGCCGCCTGCGCACCGCGGAAGAACGGCTTCTGGGCCTGCAGCGCCCCGATGACCTCCCCGGTTCTGACGCGCCGTGGGCGTGGCAGGCGTACCTGCGCTTCGGTCGGGCGGATTTGCTGCAGCGTGTGGTGCGGCACAATGCCGACGATATCTTCAGTCTGGCCGTTCTGGGTCCCGCGCTCGCCGGTGTGCTGGCCGACCCGCCGGCGCAGCTGGCTTCGCCCGAGGGCGCCGCGCGTTTGTTGCACCGGCTTCGGGGGCCGGTGGAAGCCCGCCGGCTGCTGCAGCAATGCGAACAACGGCTGAACCCCGCCGGGCGGTTGTGGCTCGCCCGGGAATGGCGTCGCGCGGGTGTCCGGGAACGCGCGGTCGCCCTGTGGCAGCCTCTGGCCGAACAGGGACACCCGGAAGCCATCGAGGCCCTGGCCAAATACCACGAGCATCAGCGCCGTGACCCCGCGACCGCCCTGGAATGGGCGCGTCGCCTGCCGGACGCACCGGATGCGCATGCCCGGTGCGCCCGCCTGCAGCGCCGGCTGGCCGGTTCCTGACGGGCCGAGGCGGATCGGCGAACGGGCACGGGGTTTTGTTAGCATCGCCCCTGTCCCGCCTGCCTGAGTCGCTTGTCATGCGCCGGTCGTTGTCCCTTCGAACCTCCTGCGGTATCACCATCAGCCGTGCCCGGTGCGGCAGGGCACCCGTGGATGTCCCCGGACCGTGTTCCGGTGTGGTTCGCGCAACCGCAATGATCGGGGCGGCCTCCACATGTCGCTGATCCGGCGCTATCCGCCCAAGGCGCCGGCGCCCCGCCGGGAGATCTTCGGCTGGGCGATGTTCGATTTCGCCAATCAGGCCTACACCCTGCTGATCATCACCGTGATCTTCGGCGATCTGTTCACCCGCGTGATCGTGGGGGACGGGCCGGATTACCGCCTGGGCAACCTGCTGTGGAGCGTGGCGCTGGCGGTGAGTTACGGGATGGTGGTGGTGCTGGCGCCGCTGGCGGGGTCGATCATGGATGCCACGGCCACGCGCAAGCGGTTCCTGCTGGGCTCATGGCTGCTGACGGTGGTGACCACAGGACTGCTGTATTTCGTCGAGCCGGGGCTGATCTGGTTCGGCATGGCGCTGATCATCGCGTCCAACTTCGGTTACGCCATCGGCGAGTCGTTCATCGCCAGTTTCCTGCCGGACCTGGGCCCGCCGGAGCGGCTGGGCTGGATCTCGGGGCTGGGCTGGGGGCTGGGGTATCTGGGCGGGCTGGTGGCCACGGCGTTTGCGCTGGGGCTGCTGGGCGAGGTGACCGAGGAGAACTACGACCGCATTCGCTGGGTAGGGCCGTTCGCGGCAGCATTCTTCCTGGTCTCGGCACTGCCGACCTTTCTGTTCCTCAAGGAGCGTGGCACGCGTCGCCAGCTCGCGCGCCGGGTGCAGCTGGGGCTGGGCTGGCGGCGCGTGCTGCTGGCGCTGCAGCGCCTGAGCGAGGATCGCGCGCTGCGCAGCCTGTTCGTGTCGATCTTCTTCCTGATGGCGGGGATCTACATCATCATCGCCTTCACCTTCATCTATGGCTCGCAGGTGATCGAGTGGGATGAGTCCACGCGGGTGACGATGTTCGTCATTACCCAGATCACGGCGATCGTCGGGGCGATCGGGTTCGGCTGGCTGCAGGATCGCGCGGGGCCGGTACGGATCTACCGCCTGACGCTGATCATGTGGTGCCTGGCGGTGCTGGCGATCTACGCCACGCCGACGGTGGCGGACGCGCTGGCCGCGCTGCTGGGCCGCCCGGTGGAGGCGCAGGAGGTGTTCCTGGTGGTGGGAGCGGTCGCCGGTCTGAGCCTGGGGGCGGCACAGTCGGCCGGCCGCGCGCTGGTGGCGGTCATGTCCCCGCCGCGCGAGGCCGGGCGCTGGTTCGGATTCTGGGGCCTGGCGGCCAAGGCAGCGGCGATCTTCGGCCTGCTGGGGCTGGGCCTGCTGCAGACCTGGCTGGGGCTGGCCAACGCCATCCTGTTCTGTCTGGCGCTGTTCGTGATCGCCCTGATCGCGTCGGCTCCGGTACGCACGCCCGACCACATCGCCGGCGTGTGAAGCGTTGAGCCGGCCGGAGCCGGCTCGCGGTTTGTCGCTCAGTGCGCGTGGTGGCCCTGGTGCAGGTATTCCACGCCGTCGAGGCTCTGCAGCTGGATCTCGCGCACCGGGATGAAACGGGCGCTGCCGGGGGTCACGATCTCTTCGGTCACGCGCACGCGGTAGGGCGGCTCGTGGTTGAGCAGCTGGCCCACGTAGCGCTTGCCCTCGGCCTCCACGCGAACCGGGGTGGTATCTTCGTAACGCCTGAAGTTGTAGGAGACGTTGCGCGGGTACTGCAGGTTGCCTTCCGAAAAGGTGCTCATCGCCGGATTCTCGCTGTTGGGTTGATGGGATCGCGGCCCATTCTACCCGCTCTGCTTGATGGTGGCGAAGGCATCGAGAGCGGCCTGGCGGCTCTGTCAGGGCCGGCAAGAGCCGCGGGCGGCGTCAGTCAACTGCCCATTCCAGTATTTCGCTGAACATCCAGATTGTTGGTTCGCGGTCGCCATCGAAGGCCTGGACGGCGGTTTCGACGATTTGCCACTGCGGGACGAGATCCCAGTTTACGGAGACGCCGGAAAATGCCGCCAGATCTTCGATAAAGAGCCTCTGCGTTCGTCCGTTGCCTTCCGGGAAGGGGTGCAGGCGATTGATCAGGTCGTAATAGCGAGCGAGATTCCGAGTGAATGGCTCGCGGTCCAGTCCCCGAAGAAAATCCTGTTCGGCCAGTTCCGTGTGGATCTGATGAGCGTAGCGTTCGATGGACCCGGCGGGGGTGAATTCGCAGTAACCCTTGCGGATGTCGAACGAGCGGATATGCCCCGCCCAGTCATAAAGGTCCTGAAAAATCTGGTGGTGGATGTGACACAGGTGTTCGAGGTCGAATGTGGCGGGGCGGTGGGGTCGATCCCGGTACTCTTCGATGCGGACCCAGGTGAGGGATGCTTCGGCTTCGGCAAGTTCCCGGCGGTCTTTCAGACCGAGGTGGTTGATGTAGACGTTGGTGCCGGGCCAGGTTTCAGGTTCGACCGGCATACCAGGAACGGATCTCGCCAACGGCCTTGTCGGCATTGATCTCCCCGCGAGCCATGGCTGCGACCAGGGCTTCGGTCCGCGGGTCGGCGTGCAGTCCCTCAAGGCGGATGTTGGCGCGGGATCGCCGCACGCGCTCAACCGGGTCGTGTGGCCCGAGGGGCTGCAAGCTAAGGCGCGGTCTCTTGATCGGCTTCATTTCCATTCTCAATCCAGCAAAACTCTCTAACATTACAGTGTAGCACCGTACGTTTCGCCCGGTCTGCGATGACGACGACGGTGCCTCAACCATGGTCGGACCTCGGCGGGTTCTTGATGGTGGCGAAGGCATCGAGGGCGGCCTGGCGGCTCTGTTTCAGGTCGACCATGGGGGCGGGGTAGTCGGCGGCGAGGCCGGGGCGCAGCTGGTGGATGTCGCGGGCGGGGGCGCGGGCGAGTTCGGGGACGAAGCGCCGGATGTAGGCGGCGTCGGGGTCGAAGCGTTCGCCCTGCCGCTGCGGGTTGAAGACGCGGAAGTAGGGCGCGGCATCGGCGCCGCAGCCGGCGGCCCATTGCCAGCCGAGGGTGTTGGCGGCGAGGTCGGCGTCGACCAGGGTGTCCCAGAACCAGCGCGCCCCGGCATGCCAGTGCAGGCGCAGGTTCTTGGTGAGGAAGGAGCCGACCGCCATGCGCATGCGGTTGTGCATCCAGCCGGTCTCCCACAGCTGGCGCATGGCGGCGTCGATCACGGGGATGCCGGTACGACCCTGCTGCCAGCGTTCCTGGTCTTCCGCCGACTCCCGCCACGGGAAGGCCTCGAAGCGCGGGTTCAGGGGCTGCTCCGGGGTGTGCGGGAAGTGGTACAGCACGTGGTGGGCGAAGTCGCGCCAGCCGAGTTCGCGCACGAAGGGCTCGGCCGGGCCGTCGGTCGGCTCGAGCCCGGCCTGGCGCAGGGCGCGCAGGATCTGGGTCGGGCTGATCTCGCCGAAATGCAGATGCGGTGACAGCCGCGAGGTGCCATCGGTGTCGGGGCGCTCGCGGCGTTCGGCGTAGGCCCCCACGCCGTCTTTGATGAAGCCCTGCAGACGCTCCAGAGCGGCGCGCTCGCCGGGGTTCCAGGCCGCGGCCAGCCCGCTGTCCCAGCGGATGCGCGGCAGCAGCTCCAGGGCCTCCAGCGGTTCCGAGGCCGGGGGTGACGGCGGCGCGGGGATGCAGCTCGGGGCCGGCAGCGGGTCGCGTTCCAGCCCGCGCTTGCAGGCGGCGCGCCAGTACGGGGTGAAGACCCGGTAGGGCGTGCCCTGACCGGTGGCCAGTTCCCAGGGTTCGTGCAGCAGGGCGGCGGCGAAGCTGTGCACCTCCAGGCCGTCTTCGCGCAGCGCGGCCTTGATGGTGGCGTCGCGCGCGGTGATCGCCGGTTCGTACAGGCGGTTCCAGTAGACCGCGCCGGCGCCGGTCTCGCGCACCAGCGCGCGGAGCTGTTCGAGGCTGGAGCCCCGGCGCAGCGTCAGCGTGCCCCCCAGGGCCTCGAGCTCGCCCCCCAGCGCCTGCAGGCTGTGATGCAGCCACCAGCGTGACGCCGCGCCGGGGGCCCAGGGCGCTTCTTCGTCCGGGGCGTGGATGTACACCGGGATCACCGGGCCGCCGTGGCTGAGGGCGGCGTGCAGCGCGGGCTGGTCGGCCAGACGCAGGTCGCGGCGCAGCCAGACGAGGGCGGGGGACGGGGTACTCACAGGCGGTCTCCTTCGCGCAGGCGCCGGCGCAGCTCGCCCGCGCGGTCGCGGATCTGCTGCAGGCGTTCGGGGTCCATGCGTTCGACGTGCTTCCACTGCAGCGCGGTGCGCGGGTGGCGGGCGAAGCGCTCGCGGTGGCGGTCGAGGAAATCCCAGTACAGGGTGGTGAACGGGCAGGCGCGCTCGCCGATGGCCTCGCCCGGGTCGAAGCGGCAGTGGCGGCAGTAGTTGCTCATGCGCTGGATGTAGCGCCCGGTGGCCACGTAGGGCTTGGAGGCCATGCGCCCGCCATCGGCGTACTGCGAAATGCCGAGCACGTTGGGCAGCTCCACCCATTCCACTGCGTCCACGTAGATGCCGAGATACCAGGCGTGGATCTCGCGCGGCTCCACGCCCAGCAGCTGGGCGAACAGCCCGGTGACCATCAGGCGCTGGATGTGATGGGCGTAGCCCAGCCGCAGGGTCTGGCCCACGGCCTGCGCCAGGCAGGTCATGTCGGTGTCGGCGTCCCAGTACAGCCGGGGCAGCGGCTCGCGCGCGTCCAGGGCGTTCCAGGTGTGCCAGTCGTCGCCGAAGTGGAAATACAGCCCGCGCACGTATTCGCGCCAGCCGAGGATCTGGCGGATGAAGCCCTCCACCGCCTCGATGGGCGCGTGCCCGTCGTGCCATGCGGCCTCGGCCTCGCGGATGGCCGCGCGCGGATCCAGCAGGTGCAGGTTGAGCGCGGCGGAGATCCGCGCGTGGTAGAGCCACGGCGCATCGGTCCACATCGCGTCCTGCCAGGTGCCGAAGGCGGGCAGCCGGTTCCGGATGAAATCCTCCAGCGCCGCCTGCGCCTGCTCCGGGGTGACCGGCCAGTCGAAGGCCTCCAGCTCGCCCGGCAGGTCCGGCAGGTGGGTGCGCACGTCGTCGATGGCCTCCCGGGTGATGGCATCGGGCGCGAAGCCCAGCGGCTCCGGGATCAGGCCGGGGCCCTGACGGCCGAAGCTGCCCCGGTTGCTGGCATCGAAGTTCCACGCGCCGCCGGCGGGCGCCTCGCCGTCCATCAGCACGTCGTGCTCGCGGCGCAGCTTGCGATAGTAGTGCTCCAGGCGCAGCTCGCGGCGCGACCCGGCCCAGCGGCCGAAGGCCTCGGGGGTGTCGATGAAATGCGGGTCCTCTTGGATCTCCAGCCGCACCCCGTGACGTGCGGCGGCGTCTTCCAGGTCCCGCTGCACGCGCCGTTCGCCGGGCTGCAGTACGCACAGGCGCTGCGGTCGCAGACGTGCGAGGTCGTGTTGCAGCGCCCCACCGAGGTGTTCCTGTTCCGGGCCCTGCGCGGAGTCGAGCGTACGGTAGTGCACGGTCAGCCCGGCCGCGCGGCGGCGTTCGGCGAAGTGGCGCATCGCTGCGAGGAACAGCGCGGTGCGGGCCCGGTGCGAGGGGACGTGAGTGGATTCGCCGGTGACTTCGGCCATCCACAGGGCATCCTGTGCCGGGTCGAGGGTGGCGAGGACGGGGTGTTCGGGGGCCAGCTGGTCGCCGAGGACGATCAGCAGCGTGCGCAGGGGCGTCGCCATCGCCTCGGGCCCATCCAGGGGATCAGCCGCGGCCCAGGTACTGCCAGAGCCGGTCGGCGGCTTCCAGGGGGGCGCCGGGCAGGACTTCCACCGGACGCTGGCGGTCGAGATTGGACAGCTCGAGGGCGGCGGAGCCGGCCAGGTAGACCGGCGCTCCGGGTGCCGCCAGGATTCCCTCCACCTGATTGAGGTCCGGGCTGCGCAGCAGGCGCGACGAGCCGTGCAGGACAATCCCGCGCGCACCCAGGGTGCCGACCAGCGACTCCAGCGCAGCCGCACTGGTCGCGTCGAACAACGACAGGGTTGCGAGACCGCGCCGGGCACAGCTGACCTGGAGCAGCATGCCGCCGACCTGCTGATGACCGCCGCCGAGCACCAGGCAGGGCGCCGCAGGCCCTTCGCAGGCCCGCAGGGCATTGCGCAGCTGGTCGGCCAGGGCGGCGGTCGCCCAGGCGGAGAATACCGCAAGGCGCACCTCGCCCTCCGGCGAATGGCGGGACTCCTCGCGCAACTGACGATAGACCTCGAGGAAGGCGCGTTCGTGCACCCCGTCCCATCCGTGACGCATCACCAGCCGCGCGTAGGCGCGGTCCAGCTGCTCCACGTCCAGCGGGTCCACCGCGTGGTACAGCGCGTCGGCGATGGGGTCGGCGGTATGCGGGGCAATCCCGGGGCCACTGATCGCCGGCCGCCGGCCGGGTGCCGGCGAGGCGGGTGCGTCGTCCGCCTCGGGGGCGCCCGATTCCTGTGCCGCGGCGTCTTCGTCGCGCTGCAGCACGCGATGGACCTGCGAGACCGGGATGCCCTGGTCCAGCAGTTCCATGATCCGACGGACCCGCCGGATGTCCTCCTCGCTGTAGAGGCGGTGCCCCTTGGGGGTGCGCATCGGGCGGATGAGCCCGTACCGACGCTCCCACGCGCGGAGGGTGACATCATTGATGCCGGTCTCCGCACAGACGTGCCGGATCGGGTACAGCCCCGCCTGCTCGTTCGAGTCGTTGTCGGTTGCGATGGCCATGCTCCGAACTATACAGGATCTGTACAGACCATGTACGAAAAAGGTGGATGCCGGCTCGGGAATTCCGCGAGGGAATGCTTGATCAACTTGAGCGGTCTTACAGACATTACACGTCCGGATTGAGGTAGGCCATGAGTTTCATGAATCCCGTGTCCGAAATGCGCCGCACGCTTGCGGTTCTGGCGGCAGGTCTGGCGCTGGTCCTGGCCGGAGCCCATCCGCTGGCGGCCGAGCCGGCGAATCCGGAGATGGCCGACAGCATTTCCCCGTATCTGCGTCTGCACGCGGAGGACCCGGTGCAGTGGCGGGCCTGGGATCGGGGCCTGCTGGACGAGGCGCGCGAAAGCGGCCGGCCGCTGCTGATCTCCAGCGGTTATTTCTCCTGCCATTACTGTCACGTGATGCACGAGGAAAGCTTTCTCGACGAGGGCATCGCCGAGCGGCTCAATGAGCATTTCATCCCGGTCAAGCTGGACCGCGAGGTGCATACCGCGCTGGACACCTACCTGCTGGAGTTCCAGCGCGCGACCGGGGGCAGCGCCGGCTGGCCGCTGAACGTGGTGGTGATGCCCGAGGGCCATGCGCTGACCGGGGTGGTCTATGCCCCGCGGGATGGCTTTGCCAACTTCCTCGACGGCGTGGTGGAGCGGCTGACGGCGGATGAGGAGCGCCTGGCCGAACTGGCCGCCGCCGGCTCGCGCGAGCTGGAACAGCGTCTGCGCGACGGGGAGCAGCCCCTGTCGGCGGAGCGTGCGGCACGTCTTCCGGACGTCCTCTGGAGCCGCATGGAACGCGAAGCGGATGATCTGGGCGGGGGCTTCGGGCAGGAGACCAAGTTCCCGCATTCTCCTTATCTGGATGCACTGCTGACCGCACAGGAAGACACCCGCGCTCCGGACTGGGTCGGGGAATTCCTGAGCATCACTCTGGAAGAGATGGCCGGATCCGGGCTGCGCGACGTGCTCGGCGGCGGCTTCTTCCGTTATTCGGAAACCCCGGACTGGGGGACGCCTCACTTCGAAATCATGCTCGAGGACCAGGCGCAGCTGGCGCGTGTCTACCTGCGTGCCGGCGAGCTCTTCGGGCGCGAGGACTGGACGCGGATCGGCCTGGAGACCCTCGATTTCGTCGGCCGCGAGATGGCCCTGCGCGATTCCGACCCCGGCGCGGCAGGCGCACCGGAGAGCGATTTCCGGGGCTTTGCCTCCAGCCTGTCGGCGCTGGACGACCAGGGCCGCGAGGGCGGTGCCTATCTGTGGCCGGGCTCGGCGCTGGAGGCCGCGCTGGAAGGCCACCCCGAGCCGGAGCTGGTGCGGGCGCGCTTCGGCATGGACGGCGCACCTGCGTTCAGCGCGGGGCATCTGCCGGCCGACCGGATGGACACCGCAGCCCTGGGCGAGCGCTTCGGCCTCGACGAGGACCGGGTGCGCGAGTACGTCGACCGGGGGCGCGAGGCGTTGATCGAGGCGCGTCAGGAACGCGGCCTGCCGCGTGACGAGAAGGTGCTGACCGGCGCCCATGGTCTGCTGCTGTCGGCGCTGGCCGAGGCGGTGCGTCAGGATCTGGGCGAGGAGTACGCGGCCATGGGCCGGGACGTGCGCGACTGGCTGGCGGCACGCGCCGACGAGCCGGAGGACCTGCCGGCGCTGCTGGGCCTGCCCGCGGAGGAGGCCGGCCCGGCCACGCTGCCGGATTACGCGTACGTGGCCCGCGGCCTGCACGACTGGGACGCCGCCACTGACAGCGGAGACGGCGAGCGGGTGCGCGCCCTGCTGCGTACCGCCTGGACGCGTTTCTCCGGCGAGGATGGTTTCCGCACCACCGAGGACCCGCCGCTGCCGGGCATGATCGCCGAGCGTTTCCATCCGGCCGTGCACCGCCCGTCGGGTACCACCGCCGTGCTGCAGCTGACGGCCGAACACGCCGCCGCGGATGCGGATCTGGAGTCCGCGCTGGCCGACTATCCGCTGGAGCCGGGGCAGGGCATCGAGAGCAATCCCCTGCACCACGCGGGCCTGATCCTGTGGCTGGAGGATCGCGGGGACAACGTTCGAAGGTGAATGGGATGGAAAGGCGAGGGATAGGATTTTGTGAAGTTATTCCCTTGATTCCCGTGTCCACATACGGGAGGGTTTTCCGAAAACTACGCCCTGACCCTGGACTGAACCACGGAGTGGTTAATGCCTTCTCGCAACGGACTGTTCTTCACCCTCGCGCGTGCGGGGGTGGACCCCGAGACCCTGCCCGCCGTTACCCGCTTCACCCTCGACGAGGCGCTGTCCCGGCCCTTCACCCTGAGCCTGGATCTGGTCCACCCCAGCCCCGATCTCGACCCCGACGACTGGATCGACCAGGGCCTGGCGCTGACCATCCACCAGGACGGCCAGGTCACCCGCCGCGTCCACGGCATCGTCACCGACTTCGAGCGCGGGCGCACCGGCGCCCGCCGCACCGCCTATCGCTTCGTCGTCCGCCCCGCGCTCTGGCGCCTCGCCCTGCGGCGCAACGCCCGCATCTTCCAGCAGGCC
>NZ_KB897987.1:0-59432 GCF_000377325.1 Thioalkalivibrio sp. ALgr3
CGTCCTGGTGGCCATGTGCGTGCTCCTGGTCATGCCCGTGGTCATGGTCATGCCCGTGGTCGTGGTCATGCCCGCGGTCGTGGTCATGCCCGCGGTCGTGGTCATGGCCGTGGTCATGGTCATGCCCGCGGTCGTGGTCATGCCCGTGGTCGTGGTCATGGCCGTGGTCGTGGTCATGCCCGTGGTCGTGGTCATGCCCGTGGTCATGGTCATGCCCGTGGTCATGGTCATGCCCGTGGTCATGGTCATGCCCGCGGTCGTGGTCATGCCCGTGGTCGTGGTCATGCCCGTGGTCGTGGTCATGGCCGTGGTCGTGGTCATGGCCGTGGTCGTGGTCATGCCCGTGGTCGTGGTCATGCCCGTGGTCGTGGTCATGCCCGTGGTCGTGATCATGCCCGTGCTCATGGTCATGGCCGTGGTCATGCTCTCCGCCATGTCCTTCTTCGCGGGCCTCTTCATGCGCCGCATCATGATCGTGACCGTGGTCGTGCGGTTCCCAGACCCCGCCCGAGCGCGTGGGCAGCAGATCGAGGTCCATGTCCTCCATCAGGGTCACGACCGTGGTACCTTCTCCCCGATTGCGCAGGGGTGATTCGAGGAAGGTCTCCAGGTCGGGCCCGACCCAGACCACCACTTCGGCGTTCTGCAAACGCCGGGCTTCGGACGGGCGCATGGAGTAGCCGTGCGGTGAGGCATCCGGCGGCAGCAGGACATCGGCCTCCATGACGTCATCCACCAGGCCCGCGACCAGGCCGTGGATCGGGAGGATGCTGGAGACCACCCGCGGGTCGTCCGCCTGTGCGGGTATGGCCAGCGTGGCGCTGGCGACCAGGGTGCCGGTGAGCAGGGGGAAACGTTTGCGCATCATGACCGGGGCTCCGTCTGGGATCTGGATGTTATACAATACCATCATGTTCGCGAGCGTCCACAACTGGTTACGCGGTCACCGTGCGGGCCGCCATCCGCGGCCGCGCCCGGAGCGGGGTTCCGGGCCGCTGGTGGCGGCCCGCGAGGTGACGGTGGAGCGGGGCGGACGGACGATCCTCGACCGGGTGTCGATGGCGGTGCACGCGGGCGAGGCGGCGATGATCATCGGCCCCAACGGCGCGGGCAAGACCAGCCTGCTGCGTGTGCTGATGGGACTGTGGCAGCCGGACGGCGGCCATGTGGAACGCGCCCCGGATCTGCGGGTCGGTTACATGCCTCAGCGGCTGCAGATCGAACCGGTGCTGCCGCTGTCGGTATATCGTTTTCTGCGCATGCGCCAGCGGCTGCCGCGGCGTGAACTGCTGGCCAAGCTGGAGCGGGTGGGGGTCGGCCACCTCATCGATTCGCCGATCCAGTCGCTGTCCGGCGGCGAGACCCAGCGGGTGCTGCTGGCGCGGGCATTGCTGGGCGAGCCCGATCTGCTGGTGCTGGACGAACCGGCCCAGGGGGTCGACGTGGTGGGGCAGGGCGATGTGTTCGCGATGCTGGACGACATCCGCCGCGAGTCCGGCTGCGGGGTGCTGATCGTCTCGCACGACCTGCATTTCGTGATGGCCGGGGCGGAGACGGTGATCTGCCTGAACCGGCATGTCTGCTGCACCGGAAACCCCGAGGAAGTCTCGCGCCACCCGGAATACCGGCGCCTGTTCCCCAGCGTGGATCTGCGGGGTCTGGCGGTCTACACCCACGATCACAACCATGTGCACGGCCTGCACGGCGAGGTCCGGCCACTGGACGGGGCTCCGGAAGACTCGGCCGGGGCTTGTGACGACCCGAAGCACGGCCCGGGGTGCCGTCACTGATGGACATCGCCGGCTGGCTGGATGACTTCCTGGTGCGCGCCGTGCTGGCGGGCCTGATGGTGGCGGTGGTCGCGGGGCCGCTGGGTGCCTTCGTGGTGTGGCGGCGCATGGCCTATTTCGGCGACACGGTGTCGCACTCGGCACTGCTGGGGGTGGCCCTGGGCTTTCTGCTAGGGCTGAATCTCAACCTGATGGTGACGCTGGTGTGCATCGCCATCGCGGTGCTACTGGTGATCCTGCAGCGCTATCAGGAGCTGGGCTCGGACACCCTGCTGGGGATCCTCGCCCACAGCGCGCTGTCGCTGGGGATCGTGGCGGTGGCCTTCGTCGAGGGGCTGCGGGTGGACCTGATGGCCTATCTGTTCGGCGACATCCTCGCGGTGGGGCGCGACGACCTGCTGGCGATCGCCATCGGCGGGCTGATTGCGCTGGTGCTGCTGATCGCGCTGTGGCGGCCTCTGCTGGCACTGACCGTGCACGAGGAACTGGCGCGGGTGGAGGGCGTGCGGGCCCTGCCGGTGCGCCTGGGCATGATGCTGCTGATCGCGCTGGTGATCGCGGCGGCGATGCAGGTGGTCGGCGTACTGCTGATCACGGCGCTGATGATCATCCCGGCGGCGACCTCGCGACGCTTCGCCCGCACCCCGGAGCAGATGGCGATCCTCGCCGGGGTGCTCGGCATGCTGGCGGTGGGGGCGGGGATCGCCGGCTCGTTCCAGTGGGATACCCCCACCGGGCCGAGCATCGTGGTCGCGGCCCTGCTGGGCTTCATCCTGGTGCAGCTGCTACCCGCGCGGCTGCTGCCGCGCTTCGGCACGCGCTGATCCGGCTCAGCGCCGCTCCAGACGCTCGAAGGTGAACGCGCAGGCGTGCTGCTCGTCGGCCGGGTGGTATTCCGACTCGATCAGCGTCCATTCCGCGGGATCGATGGCGGGGAAATACGTATCGCCGGGATGGCGTTCGTGCACCCGGGTCAGGTGCAGGACCCCGGTGCGCGGCAGGGCCTCGGCGAACAGCCCGGCCCCGCCGATGACGAACGCCGGACCCGAATCGATATTCGCCAGCGCTTTGTCCAGGTCGGAAAAGACCTCGACGCCTTCGGGCTGCTGCCAGTCGGTCTGCCGGGTCAGCACCAGGTTGCGGCGCTTCGGCAGCGGCCGGCCGATGGATTCGAACGTGCGCCGGCCCATGATCACCGGATGGCCGGCGGTCACCCGCTTGAAGTGCCGCAGGTCGTCCGGCAGCCGCCACGGCAGGTCGTTGTCGCGCCCGATCACGTGATCCGGGTCCAGCGCCACGATGATATGGATCTCGGGTCCCCGGGCTTCAGGCTGCATCGATTCGCACGGTTTCGCTGGAATGGTGCGGTTCGGGAATCGGCTCGCCTTCGTCATGCAGGGCTTCCAGGTGCATGGTGATCGCCTCGCGAATCGCGGCCATGACTTCCTCGCGGCTGTCACCGGTCGCAATGCAGCCCGGGAGGTCCGGAACATAGGCTCCCCAGCCGCTGTCGCCCTGCTCGATAATGACCGTGTATTGCTTCATGGTCGCCTCCCGGTCCTCAGAACCAATCTAGCGCATGGCGGGCTAGATGGCGATGGGGGCGCGGATGGCGGGGTGGGACTGGTAGTCGCGGACCTCGATGTCCTCGAAGCGGAACGCGAACAGGTCGCGCACCTCCGGGTTGAGGTGCAGGGTCGGCAGCGGCAGCGGTTCGCGCTCCAGCAGGGTGTCGACCTGCTCGGCGTGGTTGGCGTAGAGGTGCGCATCGCCCAGGGTATGGACGAATTCGCCGGGTGCCAGGTCGACCACCTGCGCGATCATGTGCGTCAGCAGGGCATAGCTGGCGATGTTGAAGGGCACGCCCAGGAACACGTCGGCGCTGCGCTGGTAGAGCTGGCAGGACAGCCGGCCGTCGGCCACGTAGAACTGGAACAGGGCATGGCAGGGGGCGAGGGCCATAAGGCCGGCGGCCGCGTTCTCTTGCGGGGCACGGGTCTCGTCCGGCAGGTCGGCGACGTTCCATGCGGAGATCACGTGGCGGCGCGAGTGCGGGCGGGTGCGAAGGTTGTCCAGCAGCTCCGTCAGCTGATCGTGGGTGCCTCCGTCGGGCAGTGGCCAGGAACGCCACTGGGCGCCGTAGATCGGGCCCAGTTCACCGCCCTCGGTGGCCCATTCATCCCAGATGGTTACCTTGTTGTCGCGCAGGTAGCCCACGTTGGTGTCCCCCGCGAGGAACCAAAGCAGCTCGTGGATGACCGAGCGCAGATGGGTCTTCTTGGTGGTGACCAGGGGGAAGCCCTGCGCCAGGTCGAAGCGCATCTGGTAGCCGAACACCGAGCGCGTCCCGGTGCCGGTGCGGTCCGGGCGGTCGCTGCCGTGGTCGCGGATGTGGCGGACGAGATCCAGGTATTGCCGCATGGTGCGTCCTCAGGGCTTCCCGGAGGTGTCCGGGCGGGGTTCGGGCAGGGGATTGCGGCGCGACCAGACGATCAGGCCGAGGCCGAACAGGATCACCGGTAGTGACAGGACCTGCCCCATGGTGACCCAGCCGAAGGCGAGATAGCCGATGTGCGCGTCCGGTTCGCGCACGAACTCCACCAGGAAACGGAACGCGCCGTACAGGGTCAGGAACAGGCCCGAGACCAGACCGGTCCGCCGCGGCTGGCGCGACACCAGCCACAGCACCACGAACAGCACCACGCCTTCGAGAAAGGCCTGGTAGAGCTGCGAGGGATGCCGGGGTACGTAGTCGGCCGCGGGGAAGACCATCGCCCACGGCAGGTCGGTGGGCTTGCCCCACAGCTCGCCGTTGATCCAGTTGCCCACGCGCCCGGCGCCCAGACCGATGGGGATCAGCGGGGCGATGAAATCGGTCAGGCGGAAGAACGGCTGGTGCAGATGCCGGGCGTACAGCCAGGCGGTGACCAGCACGCCGATCAGCCCGCCGTGGAAGGACATGCCGCCCTCCCACAGCCGGATCAGGCTCAGCGGGTCGGCCAGCACGCCGTCGAAGTTGTAGAACAGCGCGTAGCCCAGGCGCCCGCCGATGATCACGCCGATCGCGCCCCAGAACAGCAGGTCGCCGACCTGGCGCGGTTCCAGCGGATCCCAGTCGCGCGAGCGCGCGCGCCAGACCCCCAGCCCCCAGAAGGCCAGGAATCCGATGACGTACATCAGCCCGTACCAGTGGATGCTGACCGGGCCCAGGGAGAACGCGACCGGATCGATAAACGGGTGAACAGGCATGGGCGCTTGCGGTGGCCGAAACAGCCGCACATCCTACCGGTCCTGCAAGGCATTCGCACGCATCGGGACCGTCTTCGTCCCGGCTTTCGCCACCCACGTTTCCAGGGAGGTCGCCATGAACCGTCTCGCCGGCGCCAGCAGCCCGTATCTGCAACAGCACGCGGACAATCCGGTCGACTGGTATCCGTGGGGCGAGGAGGCCCTGGAGCGGGCGCGGACCGAGGACAAGCCGATCCTGCTGTCGATCGGGTACTCCGCCTGCCACTGGTGCCACGTGATGGCGCATGAATCCTTCGAGGATCCGGCGACCGCGGAGGTGATGAACCGGCGCTATGTGAACATCAAGGTGGATCGCGAGGAGCGGCCCGATCTGGACCGCATCTACCAGAACGCGCACATGCTGCTGGCGCAGCGCCCGGGTGGCTGGCCGCTGACCGTGTTCCTGACCCCGGATCAGGTGCCGTTCTTCGCCGGGACCTACTTCCCGAACACCCCGCGGCACGGGCTGCCGTCGTTTGTCGACCTGCTCAACCGTGTGGCCGATTTCCTCGCCGAACACCCGGAGGAGATCCGGCGCCAGAACGATTCGCTGCAGCAGGCGCTCACGCGGATCTACAACCCGGAGGGCGGCAGCATCCCGGCGCTGAGCGTGGTGGACAAGGCCCGCGCGGAACTGGCGCAGAGCTTCGATGCGGAGCATGGCGGTTTCGGCGATGCGCCCAAGTTTCCGCACCCGGCCTCGCTCGACTGGCTGGCCTGGCATGCGGCCCGCCACGGCGACGGCGAGTCCCGCCGCATGCTGGACGCCACCCTGGACGCGATGGCCGCCGGCGGGCTGTTCGACCAGGTCGGCGGCGGGTTCTGTCGCTACTCGGTGGACACCCGCTGGATGATCCCGCATTTCGAGAAGATGCTGTACGACAACGGGCCGCTGCTGGGACTGTACGCCGAGCGCGCGGCGCGCGGCGACACCCGTTCGCGGCGGGTCGCGGAGCAGACAGTGGCCTGGCTCGAGCGCGAGATGCGGGATGCCAGCGGCGCCTTCTGTTCCAGCCTGGATGCCGATTCCGAAGGCGAGGAAGGGCGCTTCTATGCCTGGGACCCGGAGACCGTGGAATCGCTGCTGCCGGCCGAGGAATGGGCGGTCGCCGCACGCGTGTGGGGTCTGCAGGGGCCGCCCAACTTCGAGGGCCGCTGGCACCTGCACGAAGTGGTGCCGCCGGACACCGTCGCGGATGCCCTGGGGATCTCCCCGGAGGAGGCCGCGTCCCGCCTGAACCAGGCGCGCGAGCGGCTGCTGGAGGCGCGTGAACAGCGCGTGCGCCCGCATCGCGACGACAAGCTGCTGGCCGGATGGAACGCGCTGATGATCACCGGCCTGGCGCGCGCCGCCCGCGCGCTGGATCGCCCCGACTGGCTGGTGCTGGCACAGGACGCAATGGCGGCGGTACGGCGCCTGCACTGGCACGACGGCCGCCTGTATGCCAGCTATCGCGAGGGGGCGAGCTCGGCCATGCCGCGCGCCTGCCTCGACGACTATGCCGCGCTGCTGGAGGCGACCCTGGCGCTGCTGGAGACTGAATGGGACAGCGAGCTTCTGGACTGGGCCGTGACCCTGGCCGGGGCCCTGATGGAGGATTTCCACGATGATGCCAGCGGCGGCTTTTTCTACACCGCGCGCGACCACGAGGCCCTGATCCAGCGGCCCAAGGTGTATTCCGACGATGCCATGGCCGCGGGCAACGGGATCGCCGCGCAGTGCCTGATCCGGCTGGGGCATCTGCTGGCCGAGCCGCGCTATCTGGAGGCGGCCGAGGGTACGCTGGCCAATGCCGGGCCGATGATCGAACACGCGCCGATGGGCCACATGAGCCTGCTGGTGGCGCTCGACATGCATTATCACGCCCCGCCGCTGGTGGTCCTGCGCGGGCAGGGCGAGACGCTGGCCGACGCGCGCCGGACGATCGCTGCCGCCGATGGCGCGGCGCGGGTCTTCCCCGTGCCCGACGATGCCCGCGATCTGCCCGACGCCCTGGCCGGCAAGGCGCCGCGCGAGGGCGGACCGCGCGCCTGGCTGTGCCGCGGTCTGCATTGCGAACCCCCGGTGGACGACCCGGCGGCGCTGGCGGAACGTCTGGCGGCGGGCGAATGACGCCCCCGAAGAAACACTGAGCCGGAGAAACACTGAGCTTGAAATCGGCGGCGAAGCCCTCAGACTGCAAGGGTTATCCGTTCAACCATCAAAACTTCACCGAACAAAAGGAATGCCCCATGAGCGAAAAGCTGATGAAGGATTTTGTCGCCGCGGCACGCGAGGACATCCGCGAGATCTCCCCGGAAGAGCTGCACGAGGCGATCCAGAAGGGCGAGGACTGGACCCTGGTCGACGTGCGCGAGCCCTATGAATACGAACGTGCCCACGTGCCGGATTCGCTGCTGATCCCGCGCGGTCTGCTGGAAGGCGCGGCCGACCCCAATACCCCGCATCGCATCGAGGCGCTGTACTCCGCGCGCGAGAAGCCCGTGGCCATCATCTGTGCCACCGGTGGTCGCGCCGCCCTGTCGGTCCTGCGCCTGCAGGAGATGGGCTTCACCAACGTGGTCAACGTCGCCGGCGGGATGAAATCCTGGGAAGGCGAGGACCTGCCGGTCGAATCCGGCGCCTACACCGGTCAGCTGCCGTAGGCCCGAGCCGCCCCTTCCTGCCCGACCGGGCCGCTGCCGCCAGCCGGCGGTTGCCTCCGGCCCGGTCACTCAAACGTCACGCGCCGGTCAAGGCGCTGCAAGCCGATGGCCGTAGTCTCCCGGGATATGACCCGTGGAGACTTCGCCATGTCCGATTCGTCCCTTCATGCGACACATTCCGCCGACCCCGGTTACGAGTGGCGCGTGGCCAGCGACCGCGAAGAACTGCGGGCAGCCCAGCGTCTGCGCTTCCGGATCGCGGCGGAGCATCGCGGTCGCTGTCTGCCGGCGCGTCTGGCCGGGCTGGATCGTGACCCGCTGGATGCCTGGGGCCACCATCTGCTGGTATTCGCTCGCGGCACGCGCGAACCGGTGGCCTGTGCCCGTCTGCTGGTGGAGGAGACCGTGGCTGCGGCTGGCGGCTTCCCGGGCCTCGAGGACTTCGATCTCGGCCCGCTGATGGCCCTGTCCGGGCGCGGTGCGGAGCTCGATCGCGTCCGTTTCCTGCCCGGGTTCGAGGAGCGTGAAGCGGCGGTCGCCGCGCTCTGGCGCGGGGTGACCCGTCTGCTGGAAAGCCTCGACTGCCGCTACCTGATCGCGCGCACGTCGCTGCCTCTGGATCGCCATACGCCGGCCAGCCTTGCCTGGTTGCGCAATTTTCGTCGCACCCCGTCGCGGTGCCGCGTGAGCCCGCGCAAGCCGCTCCCCAATGCCCTGACGATCTGGCACGGCATGCCGTCGGCGGAGGGCCTGCCGCCGCTGGCCCGGTCGTGGCTGGCGTTCGGGGCGAAGGTCGCCGGCGAGCCGTCGCATGACGTCAGCGGGGATGCGGCCAGCCTCCTGATGCTGCTGCGGCGCGCGGACATCCCGGCCCGCTTCCGCTCGGCGGAGCCGTGGCATTCCGGGGCTGGCAGCGACCCCGCCGGCCCGGGTCGTTTCGCCTCGGGGGAATGGTGATCATGGCGGCCAGCCCGCGCGTGGCCGTGGTGACCGAGACCTGGCCACCCGAGATCAATGGCGTGGCCCTGACCCTGCACCGCCTGGTGGAAGGGGTCCGCGAATGTGGCTGGCAGGCCGAGGTCGTGCGTCCTCGCCAGGCGGTGGACCGGGCGCGCGGTCCGCAGCCGGTGGCGGAGGAAGACGAATACCGGGTGCCGGGGCTGCCGCTCCCGGGCTATCCGGGCCTGCGCATGGGGTTGCCGGTGCGTCAGCGTCTGCTGCGACGCTGGTCACGCCTGCGGCCCGATGTCGTGCATGTGGCCACCGAGGGCCCGCTGGGGCACGCGGCAGTGAGCGCCGCCCGCCGCCTCGGCATCCCCGTCAGTTCGGCCTTTCACACCCGATTCGATGGCTACGCCCGGCATTACGGCATGCGCTGGGCCGAGCCTCTGGCGCTGGCGGTGCTGCGGCGCTTTCATAATCGTTGCCATGCCACCCAGGTCCCGACCCGGACCCTGGCCAGAGAACTGGATTCGTACGGCTTTCACGGTGTCCGGGTGCTGGCGCGGGGGGTGGATTCTGCGATGTTTCACCCCGGCCGGCGGTCATGGCCCCTGCGCCAGGAATGGGGTGGCGGCGTGGACGCGCCGGTGCTGATGAGCGTGGGCCGGCTGGCGCCGGAGAAGTCACCCGAAGACGTCATTCGCGCCTGGGAAGCGGTCCGCACCCGCCTCCCGAATGCGCGTCTGGTGATGGTCGGGGACGGACCGTCGCGTCCCGCCCTGGAGGCCCGCCACCCCGAGGTGATCTTTGCCGGCATGCGTACCGGCGAGGACCTGGCGGCCCATTACGCCAGCGCCGACCTGTTCGTGTTCGCCTCGCGATCCGAAACCTTCGGCAACGTGGTGATCGAGGCGATGGCCAGCGGTCTGCCGGTGCTGGCCTTTGACCGCGCCGCGGCGCGCGAACACCTGCGCGACGGCGAGAACGGTGCGCGGGTGCCGGTCACCGGTCATGCGGATCGGGACAGCGAGGCGTTCGCCGGAGTGGCACTGCGTCTGGCGGAAAAGCGTCGGCGTGACCGCCTGGCCTGGAAGGGCATGGGCGAGGCCGCCCGCCTGCGGGCCGAAGGACTGGACTGGTCCTGCATCGTGGCCCATTTCGCCGCCCAGCTGGAAGAACTCCTTGCGGAGGAGGGGCGGCATGCGTCTGCTGCAGCGGGTTGACCATCTCGACGGCCGTGTCGCTCGCCACTGCAACCGGTTCGCGCGGCATCCGCTCGTCAGTCGGTTCTTTGCCGTCGTCTCGCGACTGGGCAATGGCGGGGCCTGGTACGCGATCATGCTTGCACTGCCGGCGATCCACGGGATCTGGGCGTGGACGGTCAGCCTGCACATGATGGCCGTGGGTCTGGTGTCGATGCCGCTTTACCGGGTACTCAAGCAGGGGGCCGGCCGGCCGCGGCCTTACCGGCGCCACGACGACCTGCTGCCGGGGGTGCCTGCGCTGGACGAGTTCAGCTTTCCGTCCGGGCACACCATGCACGCCGTGGGTTTCACGGTCGTGCTGGTGGCCTGGCTGCCGGCCTGGGCCTGGCTGGTGGTGCCGTTCGCGCTGCTGGTGGCCATGTCGCGCCTGGTGCTGGCGCTGCACTACCCCAGCGACGTGGCGGTGGGGGCCCTGATCGGCGCATTGATCGCCGGTGCCAGCCTGGCGCTGGTTCCGTGGTTGCCCCTGCCGCTTCCGGTCTGAAGCGCACGGGCGAGCGCGCTGTCCAGCGACACCAGCAGGGCCGTCAGCGCCAGTGTCAGGCCGGCGCGTTCCAGGACCGGGGCCGCGGCCAGCGCAAGTCCCGGGTGGCCGCGCAAAACGAGTCGTTCCATCCAGTCGAGCCCGCCCCTGCCGCTTCCGCGACGGGATCCCGGGATCGGGTCCTTCCTGAACCGCTTCGATAACGCCTGCAGTCCACCGGTACGGCAGGTCTCGTTTACCATGAGCGGCGCGAACCGGGCGCACGCCATCCGGCCGTGGCCCCGCAACACAAGGGAAGGGCATGACAGGTACCGCAAGAGGGATATTCCGACTCGTCCGGATTCTGGGCCATCTGCTGGTCGGGGTCTGGGTCACCTGGCGGCTGCAGCGACAGGGCGCCGGCCCCGAGGCGCATTCGCAGGTGCGGCGCGCCTGGTATCGCAGGGCACTGCAGCTGGCGGGCGTGTACTGCGAGGTCGCGGGGGAACCACCCCGCGAGGCGTCGCTGGTGGTCGCCAATCATGTGTCCTGGCTGGATATCCCGTTGCTGGGCGCGGCGGTGGACCCCTGTTTCCTGTCCAAGGCCGAGATCGCCCGCTGGCCGATCATTGGCTGGCTGGCGCGACGCCACGGTACGCGCTTCATCCGTCGCGGCGGACACGAAGCATCGGCGCACGTGGAAGCGATGCGCGAAGGGCTGGACGCGGGGCGGCATTTCGTGGTGTTCCCCGAGGGCACGACGACCCGGGGACACGGGCTGCGCCGCTTTCATCCCCGGCTGTTCGCTGCGGTCACGGGGACCGCGCATCCGGTGCAGCCGGTGGCGCTGGATTACGAAAGCTACAGCGACGGTACGGTGCCGGTGGCTTTCGCCGGACATGATCGTCTGGTGCCCAACGTGTGGCGGCTGCTGTGCCGCCCGCGCACGCGGGTGAGCGTGCATGTGCTGGAGCCGCTGCAGGGGCATGATCGCCCGCGCCGCGAGCTCGCCGAGGCGGCGCGTTCGCAGATCGTGGAGGCGCTGGGCGTCCCCGCGGAGCCGGTCGACGATCCCCGCCCCGGGCGGGGCTGACGAGGGCCGTCCGGGGCTTCTCAGGTCCCCGGACAGGGGGTCTGTTCCACCGGCGCGGTCTGCGGCGTGGCACCGTCCAGGCGTGCCAGGCTCATCGCATTCCCCCAGACGCAGCCGCTGTCCAGCGCCAGCCAGTCGGGGCCGCGGCGGTGACCCAGCGCGGCCCAGTGGCCGAACACCACCGGGGTGCCGCGGCTGCGGCGTGCGGGGTGTTCGAACCACGGGACCAGCGTCGCCGGGGCTTCTTCCGGCGGGCCGTTGCTGGCGAATTCCAGCGCGCCGCCGGGACCGCCGCCGACCATGCGCATGCGGGTGAAGCCGTTGATCGCGAAGCGCAGGCGATCGTAGCCCTGAAGGGCCGGATCCCATTGCGCCGGCGTGTCGCCGTACATCACCTCCAGCAGGGCACGACGCCGGCGCGGTTCGCCCAGTTCGGCCTCTACTCGCCGCGCCTCGGCGGCGGCGGTGTCGGTGTCCCATACCGGCGGGATGCCGGCGTGGACCAGCGTCCAGTCGTTGTCGGGGTCGCGATGCAGCAGCGGCTGGCTGGCCACCCATTCCAGCAGCTCCGCGGCATCCGGGGCGTCCAGCACCTCGCGCAGGGTGTCGCGCCGGCCGGGTTCGCGCAGGCCCTCGCTGGCAGCCAGCAGATGCAGGTCGTGGTTGCCGAGCACGGTGGTCGCGGCCGCGCCCAGCGAGCGCACCCGCCGCAGGCAGCCGGCCGAGTCCGGCCCGCGGTTGACCAGGTCCCCGACCAGCCACAGGCGATCGCGGGACGGGTCGAAGCGTACGCGTTCCAGCAGGCGCTCCAGCGGATCCAGGCAGCCCTGCAGGTCGCCGACGGCGTACAGTGCCACGCCGGCCTCAGTGCAGCGTGCGGGGAACGGACAGGGTGAACGGCGGGATGGTGGCCTCGAAGGTGTGCCCCTTCTCGTCGCGCATCTCGTAGCTGCCTTCCATCATGCCCACCGGGGTCTCGATCACCGTGCCGCTGGTGTACTCGAAGGAGTCGCCCGGGGCGATATGGGGCTGCTCGCCGACCACGCCCTCGCCGCGCACTTCCTGGGTCTGGTCGCGCCCGTCGCGGATGATCCAGTGGCGGTTGAGCAGCTGCACGCTGCGCTCGCCGGCGTTGCGGATCACCACGTGGTAGGCGAAGACGTAGCGGTCCTCTTCGGGTTCCGACTGGTCTTCGACATAGGCGCTGGAGACCTCGATCTCGACGGGATTTTCCTGCTGCATGGTCATGGGGCGGATGCTCCGTGGGGGCCGGCCCGGGAAGCGGCGACCGCGGCTCCCAGCAGGCCCGGTTCGGGATGAATGATCAGTTCCACTGGCAGGCGTTCCAGCAGGTCTTCCATCGGCGGGCGTGCACGGAAGGCCTCGCGGAAGGCCGGGGCGAGAAAATGGTCGGCCCAGCGCGGGGCGATGCCGCCGCCGATGAAGACGCCACCGCGCGGCAGCGCGGTCAGCGCCATGTCGGCCAGCTGCCCGGCGTACAGGGTCACGAAGCGGCGCACCACCCGCAGTGCGGCCGGGTTACCGGTGTCCGCCAGCGCGCTGATGGCGGCGGCGGGTTCCGCGGCGGCCAGCGCGCGCCCGAGTTCGGGGTCGTCGCGGCGCTGCAGCTCGAAGCGCCCGATGCGCGCGATGCCGCGGCCGCTGAGCAGGTGTTCGCGAGTGCACAGGCCGGCCTCGGCGGTGACGAAAGCGGCCAGTTCGGTCTCGTCGGCGTCGGTCGGGGAAAAACGCGCGTGGCCACCTTCGCCGGGATGGATCGCCGGCGGGGCATCTGTGCCCGCGGGCGGGGTGACCAGGCAGGTGCCCAGCCCGGTGCCGGCCCCGGTGACCAGCCGCGGTCCCGCGGGGTCGGCTTCGCCGTCCTGCAGGATCAGGCGGTCTTCCGGGGTCAGGGCCTCGAGACAGGCGCCCACCGCGCCGAAATCGTTGAGCAGGGCGACCGGCACGCCGGCCACCGCGGCCAGTTCGGCGGTCGCGAGTTCGGGCCAGCGCAGGTTGGTGACCCGGGCGCGCCCGGCGTGCACCGGCCCGGCGACGGCCATGCCCGCGCCGCTGAAGCTCATCCCGGACTGTTCCGGGCGCGCCAGCCAGTCCTCGAGGATTGCACCCAGGCCGGCGTACTCGCGGCTCGCATAGCGGGTGGTCGCGTGCAGTTGCCACGTACCCCGGGCGTATTCGGCCTGCGCCAGGCGGGTGTGGGTCCCGCCGACATCGGCGACGATCAGCTGCATGCGGTCCCTGCCAGTCATGTGCCCATGGTAACGCGAGCGGGGCGTGGAGGGAGAAAAACGGACCCGGCGCGGGGCCGTGCCCCTGCCCGGGTCACTCCGCGCCGGCGGATTCGGGGATCCGCCGGGCGAGGGCGTCGAAACCGGCGACGTCGACGGTCTCCGGACGCTGGCCCGGGTCCAGGCCGGCGGCCTCGATATCGGCCGCCTCCAGCAGGCCGGCAAGCCCGCGCCGCAGGGTCTTGCGCCGATTGGAGAACGCGCGGTTGACCAGCGCGGCGAAGGCGGGCAGCCGCGCAGCGGGTACCCGCGGCTCGGCATCCGGGACGATGCGCACCACGGCCGAATGCACCTTCGGCGGCGGGTGAAACGCCCCCGGCGGGACTCCCAGCAGTTCGGTGGCGCGGGCGCGCGCGGCGACCATCACGCTCAGGCGGCCGTAGCGCTTGCTGCCCGGCCCGGCGGTGATGCGTTCCACTACCTCGCGCTGCAGCAGGAAATGCATGTCGCGGATGTGCTCGCTCTGCGCCAGCAGGTGGAACAGCAGCGGGGTGGAGATGTTGTAGGGGAGGTTGCCCACCACGCGCCAGCCGGCGGGCGGGGTTTCGCCGAGCGCGGCCAGGTCCAGTTCCAGGGCGTCGCCGGTGTGGAGGGTCAGGCGTTCGGGCGGGAAGTGACTGCGCAGCGCTGCGGCCAGATCACGGTCGATCTCCACCGCGTCCAGTTTCTGCAGGCGGTCCAGCAGCGGGGCCGTCAGGGCGCCGCGCCCCGGGCCGATCTCCAGCATGCGATCGTCCGGCTGCGGGTCGATGGCCCGCACGATGCGATCGAGGATGCCGGGGTCATGGAGGAAATTCTGGCCGAAGCGGCGGCGGACCGGGCCCGGTCCCTCGTCGGCTGCGGCCGGGCGCCGGGTGCGTCGGGTCATGTCGCGGTCCCCGCCGGGGGTGCCCCGCGGTGGCCCGCGAGACGGGCGGCCAGGTTCTCCGCCGCGGCCAGACTGCCGACCTCGGCGCGTCCGCTGCCGGCCAGATCCAGCGCGGTGCCGTGATCCACCGAGGTGCGCACGAAGGGGAGGCCCAGGGTGACGTTTACCGCCTCGCCGAAGCCGGCGTGCTTGAGCACCGGCAGGCCCTGGTCGTGGTACATGGCGAGCACCGCGTCGACCCGGGCGAGGGCACGCGGGGTGAAGGCGGTGTCGGCCGGCAGCGGCCCGGTCAGGTGCATGCCGCGTTCGCGCAGGCGGGCGAGCACCGGTTCGATCACGAGCTCTTCCTCGCGTCCCAGCACGCCGCCCTCGCCGGCGTGCGGGTTGAGCCCGAGCACGGCGATGCGCGGCCGCGCCAGGCCGAAGTCGCGGCGGAGGTCGTGATCCAGGATGTGCAGGGTCCGTTCCAGCACCGGCGGGGTAATCGCGTCGGGGACCTCGCGCAGGGGCAGGTGAGTGGTCACCAGGGCAACGCGCAGATCACCGGCGACCAGCATCATCACCGGTCGGCCGGAGCCGGCGCGCTCGGCCAGCCATTCGGTGTGGCCGGTGAAATCGTGGCCGGCCCGATGGATCACTCCCTTGTGGACCGGGGCGGTCACCATGGCGTCGAAGTGCCCGTCGAGGCAGCCGTCGGCGGCTGCGGCCAGCAGGTTGAGCACGTGCCCGGCATTGGCCGGTTCCAGGGCCCCGGGGGTCACCGGTGCTTCCACCGGGACCTCCAGCAGCTCGAGGGTGCCGGCAGGTGTAGGTTTGCGCGGTGCATCGGGGTCGTGCGCGCGCAGGGTGAGGGCGATGCGCAGATCGCGTGCGCGGCGTTCGAGGACGCCCGCATCGCCGATCGCGACGCGCTGGGCCGGACCGGCGTGGCGCGCCAGCATGGCCAGCAGGTCGGGTCCGATTCCGGCGGGTTCGCCGGCGGTCAGCGCCAGACGCGGGACCGGTTCTCCGGCCATCGGCTCAGGGCTCGAGGCCGTCGACGCGGTATTCGACATAGGCGCCCTCGCGCAGGCGGCGCAGCCACAGCTCCATCTCGTCCTGGCGCTTGCGGTTCTGCAGGACTTCGCGGGCGCGGGCGCGGATCTGCTCGCGGGTGGTGTCGACTTCGCGGCGGTCCAGCACCTCGATGATGTGCCAGCCGAACTCGCTCTGCACCGGCTCGCTGATCTCGCCCGGCTCGAGCCGGTTCATGGCCTGTTCGAAGCCGGGCACCAGCTCCCCGGGGCTGACCCAGCCCAGACGGCCGCCCTGCGCGGCGGACCCCGGGTCGTCGGAGTTGCCGCGGGCGAGATCGCCGAAGTCCTCGCCCTCCTGCAGGCGGTTGTACAGGGCGCGGATCTGGCGCTCGGCCTCTTCCTCGCTGCGGACCTCGTCGGGACTCTTGAGGATGTGACGGACTTCGGTCTGCTCCACCAGCGTCTGGTCACCGCCCTCGCGGTCCTCGAGCCGGATGACGTGGAAGCCCTGCGGTGAACGCAGGACGTCGCTGACCGCGCCGGTGCGCATCAGGATGGCCTCGCGGGCCAGCACCGTGGACAGCTCGCCGGGGCTGCGCCAGCCCAGGTCGCCGCCCTGCAGGGCCTGCGGTCCGTCGGATTCTTCCATCGCCACCCGGGCGAATTCCTCGCCTTCACGCACGCGGGAGCGCAGCTCCGCGGCCTTTTCCCGCGCCTCGCGGATCTCGTCGCTGCCGGCGCCCTGCGGCACCGCGACGAGGATGTGCGAGAGGCGGTAGCGCACGTCGCGGTCGATGGCGCCGCTTTCCGAGGCGATGAGGTCTTCGATCTCCTGATCGGAAACCCGGACCCGGTTGTCGACCTGGCGGCTGCGCAGCTGGTTGATGGTCAGCTCGGTGCGGATCTGTTCACGAAACGCCTCGAAGTCCACGCCGTCCTGCATCAGGGCGCGGCGCAGCTGGGGCAGTGTCATGCGGTTCTCGCGCGCGATCTGCTCCATGGTTCGGTTCAGTGTCATCTCGTCGATGCTGATGCCGATCCTGCGGGCTTCCTGCAGCTGCACGCGTTCGGTAACCAGCTGTTCCATGACCTGGCGGGCGAGGGCATCCTGGCCGGGCGGACGCTGCCCCTGTTCGGCCATCTGCTGAGCCACCAGGTTCATGCGTTCCACCAGCTCGCGCTGGGTGATCACGTCTTCCTCGACGATCGCGAGGATGCGGTCGGTGAACTGGTCTTCCTCCGGCGGAGTGATTGCCGGGGCGGGCGCGCCGGCATCGGTGGCGGCACCCGGGGTGACCGGGGCCTGTACCCCCGTTTCGGCGCCGGGGCCCGCTCCGGCGCCCGCTCCGGTGCCCGTACCTTCGGGCATGGAGAGCGGGTCGTGCTGGGCCTGGGCCAGCGGCGCCAGGGCCAGGGCAAGCCCGGCCAGGAGCAGGGGGCGGGCAAGCATGCCCGCGCGGCGACCGGCGCTTTTAGCGGTCGGGGTGCGCATCATATCCGGCAATACCTTCGCTCAGGAGGCTGTCGACTCCGCCGTCGAAACGGGCCAGTCCGTCCAGCGTGATCTGGAAATGGATCGAGTTGTCGTAGCGCTGGTCGGAATCCAGCGAACGCCGGGCGACCACGCGCAAACCATAGCAGCAACTACGATACTGGAGACCGGCCAGAAGTTCGAGGTCGCGTTCACTGCGCAGGCTGTAGTTCCAGCGTCCGACCAGGTCCACGCGGTCGCCGGCCGGCCACAGTACGGACACGTCGGTCTGTTCCAGCTGATCGGCCCGCTGGCGGTAGCCGAGGTTGATGCGCCGGCGCTCATCCGGGCTCCAGGACACGCCGAGCGCGGCCAGCGAGGTGTCCTTGTGCTCGCGGTTGTAGAGCACCGAGCCGCGGCCGTCCCAGGCGTCGCCGATACGCAGGCGCCCCTCCACGGCGAGGTCCGAATGGCGGTCCTCCAGTGCCGGCGCGGAGGGGCTGCGGCGTACGCGGCGGTCGCGGAAATAGCGGATCTCGCCGACCGACAGCCGGGCGCGTTCCTGTCCGGTGGTCGTATCGAGGATGCGGCTGGTCAGGGCGGCGGTCAGCTGGTGGGTGTCGCCCACGCGGTCGGCGCCGGTAAAGCGCTGCAGGCTGAACAGGTTGTCGAAGCTGAACTCGCGCTCGCCGGTGTCGAACACCGGGATGTCGTCCTGGTCGCGGTAGGGCACGTAGCCGTAGAACAGCCGGGGCTCCAGGGTCTGCAGCCGTTCGCCGTCGGCCAGGTCGCGTTCGAAGATCAGGCCGCTGTCCACCGCGGCGTGCGGTACGGTGCGGCGGATGGACTCGGGGCCGGGTTCGCCGCGGCGGTCCAGCTCGTAGGCGGTGTAGCGCACCCCGGCACGGGGCTCGACAAAGATCCCGCCGGTGTCGAAACGCCAGGCCAGTTCCGGGTCGAGGTCGAAACGCAGGCCGGTGGGACGGTCCGAGGCGCGTTCCTGACGGGCGAAACGCACCAGTTCGGCGTCCAGGTCCCAGGTGACTCCGCCGCCGGCCCATTGTCCCGCGTATTCGCCGGCTTCCAGGGTGATCTGCGGGAGGCGCTGGTAGGGCTCGCGCCGGTCGGCCAGCTCGGTGTCGACGATCTGATAGTCCTCGACCCGGGTGCGCAGGCGGTAGCGCGGTTGACTCCAGGTCAGGTCGGCCCGGCGACGCAGGTCGCGCACCGAGCTCGAATAGCGGTCGGCGGAGCCGAAATCGCGGAAATATTCACTGTCGGAGACGTCCGCGGCATCGATGTCCAGGCGCAGGCCCGGGGTGATGCGGGTGCGGTGCTGCCAGGCCACGAACTGCCGATCCTCGCCGGTCTCGCGATCGTCCGGCAGGTAGCGAAAATCGACCTGTCCTTCGTGGGCAGGCTGCAGGTAGCGGAATTCGGTGCTCAGCTTGATCCCGCGGTCGGCCATGATGCGCGGTGTGAACGTGGCGTCGTAATTGGGCGCGATGTTCCAGTACCACGGCAGGGACAGATCCGCGCCGGTGCGTCCGCCGGTGCCGAAGCTGGGCAGCAGGAAGCCGGACTTGCGCCGGTCGTCCAGGGGGAAATCGATATACGGGGTGTAGGCCACGGGTACGTTGCGCACGCGCAGCACGGCGTGGCGGGCGACCCCGCGTCCGCTTTCCTGGTCGAGGTCGAGGCGGGCGGCGTCCAGGCGCCAGGAGTCGCGGTTGACCGGGCAGGTGGTGTACTGCGCCCGTTCGAAGCGGTGCCGGTCGGGGTCGAGCTGCGTGCCGGCCCCGGCCTGTCCGCGTGCGGGCACCGAGCGCACCATGTAGTCGATGCGGCTCAGCTCCCCGGTATCTTCGTCGAGCTGGAAGCGGCCGTCTTCGCCTTGCAGCAGCAGGTCGCCGTCGAACAGCCGGACCGCTCCCTCGGTCCGTGCCAGCCCCCGGGCGCGGTCGTAGTCGAGGACCTCGGCGTCCAGCCGTTGACGGTCTGCGTACAGCTGGACATCGCCCTCGGCGCGCACCTGGTCGCCCTCGCGACGTACATGATCCGCCTCGATCTCGCGCACGTCGGGCGGCAGTTTGCGCAGGGCGGGCCAGACGGCGTCGGGCGCGAATTCGCAGCCGGCGGGACGATCCCCGCCGAAGGCCGTCTCCGCGCCGGCCGCCGGGGCGGTGGCGACCAGCGCGAGGCACACCGCCGCGGCACGCGCCGGCCGCATCGCGGATCAGTCCAGCAGGCCGCGGATCTCGTCGAAGATCCGTTCCATGTCGCGGGTGCCGTCGACGTGCTTGAGCAGATCGCGGGTGTCGTAATACTCGATCAGCGGCTGCGTCTGTTCCTCGTACACCTGCAGGCGGCTGACCACCGTCTCCTCGGTGTCGTCCGCGCGGTGGACCAGGTTGCCGCCGCACTGGTCGCAGATGCCTTCCTTCTGCGGCGGGAAGGTGTGGGTGTTGAACACCGCGCCGCAGCTTTCGCAGGAGACCCGGCCGGTCAGGCGCTGCTTCAGTTCCTCGAACGGCACGTCGATCTGGACCGCGCGGTCCAGCGGACGCTCGATGTCGCTCAGCATGCTGTCCAGGGCCTCGGCCTGGGCGCAGTTGCGCGGGAACCCGTCGAGGATGAAGCCCTTTTCCGCGTCCGGTTCCTGCAGCCGGTCACGGATCAGACCGAGCACCAGGTCGTCGGGAACCAGCTGGCCGGCATCCATGGCACTCTTGGCCTTCAGGCCCAGTTCGGTCTCTGCGGCGACGGCCGCGCGCAGCAGGTCGCCGGTGGAGATCTGGGGGATGCCGAAGTGGCTGACCATCTTCTTGGCCTGGGTGCCCTTGCCGGATCCGGGGGCGCCCATCAGGACGATTCGCATAATTGACTCCTGCCGTGTGCCGTTCGCGCCCGCATCGGCGCCGGCACGTGGATTGGGTATCGAAAGCGCACGCGGTCTTATACCGACTGGCCGGGGGGCTCGCAAGCCGCCCGGGATCGTTCACCTGTCGCGCAGTCCCGTTATAATGCCGCGCCAACCAATCAAGCGGAAAGAGACGATGGATCTGAATCAGATTGAAGCCGGGAAGGATCTGCCCGATGACATGAACGTGGTCATCGAGATCCCTGCCCACGGTCAGCCGGTCAAGTACGAGGTCGACAAGGACAGCGGGGCGCTGGTGGTCGACCGTTTCATGACGGTCGCCATGTTCTACCCCTGCAACTACGGGTTCGTGCCGCAGACCCTGTCGGAAGACGGGGATCCGGTGGACGTGCTGGTGATCACGCCGGTGCCGCTGATGCCGGGTTCGGTGGTGCGCGCGCGGCCGGTGGGCGTGCTGCAGATGTCCGACGAGGCCGGGCAGGATGCGAAGATCCTGGCGGTGCCGGTCACCAAGCTGCATCCGGGGTACGAGAGCGTGAAGGGCCCGGAAGACGTGTCGCAGGAGCTGCTCGACAGCATCAAGCACTTCTTCGAGCACTACAAGGAGCTCGAAGCCGGCAAGTGGGTCAAGGTGGAAGGCTGGGCGGACGCCGAGGCCGCCAGGACGGAGATCCTTGCCAGCTACAAGCGTTTCCAGAAGAGCAAGATCTGAAGCCTTTCGCGCAGCCATGGGCGTGCCGTGCGGGCCCCGGGGGAGCCGGTCTCCCGGGCGCGTCGCTGCGCGTGCCCGTCCGCGACCCGATGGAGCGGTCCTGATGGCCGCGGGCGGGCGGCCCCATGGATGAGCGCGACGCCTATGGACAGGAACAGCACGATCACCGGCGTTTTGTCGCGCGGGTGGTGCTGTCCCTGGTGCTGCTGGCGGCGGTGCTGGGCCTGATCGGCTGGCACACCGCCAGTCTCCAGGTGGGTGCGCACGAGCACTACACCACGCTTTCCGAGAACAACCGGCTGCGCATCGAGCCCATCGCCCCCAGCCGGGGCGTGATCCGGGATCGCAACGGCGTGCTGCTGGCCGGCAACCGGGCTTCCTATCAGCTCGAGGTCACGGTGGAACAGGCCGACGACCTCGACCGGCTGCTGGAGCGGCTCGAGGACTTCGTGGAACTCTCCGATGCCGACCTCGAGCGGTTCCGCCGCGGGGTGGAGCAGCGGCGCCCGTTTCAGCCGGTGTTGCTGAAGGCGGGGCTGGACGACGAGACTGTCGCGCATCTGGCCGTGTCCCGGCATGAGCTGCCCGGGGTCGAGATCGAAGCGCGTCCGATGCGCTATTACCCGGCCGGCGAGGCGTTCACGCATGTGGTGGGCTACGTGGGCCGGATCACGCGCGAGGACCTGCAGCGCGTGGACCGGCGTGCCTATGCCGGGGTATCCCACATTGGCAAGACCGGTATCGAGCAGCATTACGAGGAGCTGCTGCACGGCCGCCCGGGCCACCGTCAGGTGGAGGTGAACGCCCAGGGCCGGGCGATCCGCGAGCTGGAGGTCAGCCCGCCGACGGCGGGGACCGACATCCATCTGACCCTGGACTACAACCTGCAGCTGGCGGCCCGCCGCGCACTGGGGGATCAGCGCGGGGCGATCGTGGCCATCGAGCCCGCCAGCGGAGACGTCCTGGCCATGGTCAGTGCCCCGGGATTCGATGCCGAGCCGTTCGTGAAGGGGCAGTCGCAGGAAGAGTTCTCGGCACTGCGCGACCATCCGGGGCGGCCGCTGTTCAACCGGGTGCTGCATGGCCAGTATCCGCCGGGGTCCACCATCAAGCCGATCGTGGCCCTGGCCGGCCTGCACGAGGAGGCGACCACCGCCGACCGCGAGATGTTCGCCCGCGGCTACTACCAGATCCCCGGGCACGAACGCCGCTATCGTGACTGGCGCCGGGAGGGCCATGGACTGGTCGACATGTCGCGTGCGATTGCGGTGTCGTCGGACGTGTATTTCTATGATCTCGCCCACGACATGGGGATCGACCGGATTACGCCGATGCTGGAAGCCTTCGGTATCGGCGAACCCACCGGCATCGATCTCAGCGGCGAACGCACCGGCATCCGGCCGGGACGCGACTGGAAACGTGCCACCCACGGCACCGTCTGGTATCCCGGCGAGACCCTGATCACGGCCATCGGGCAGGGCTACATGCTCAGCACCCCGCTGCAGATGGCCGACTTCACCACCACGCTGGCGAATCGGGGCGAGCGCGTGCGCCCGCGCCTGCTGCGGGCGATGGGGGATGGCCGGGAACGGGAAATCGGCGAGACCCTGCTGCCCGATTACCGCCAGCCGGTGGCGCTGGACGAAGCCCACTGGGACGTGATCCACGAATCCCTCGTCGAGGCGGTGCACGAACCGCATGGCACCGCCTGGGGCAGTATCGGGAGCACCCGTCCGGAGTACACCATCGCGGGCAAGACCGGGACCTCGCAGGTCTTCAGCCTGGGCGAGGACGAGGAGTACGACGAGGACGAGCTGGCCCGGCATCTCTGGGATCACGCCCTGTTCACCGGCTATGCCCCGGCGGATGACCCGCAGATCGCGGTTGCGGTGCTGGTGGAGCACGGCGGCAGTGGTGGCCGCGTAGCGGCGCCCAAGGCGCGCGAGGTCATGGATGCCTGGCTGCTGGGCGGTGGCGGCATGAGGCTGCCCGTCGAGGAGGCCGGGGAATGATCAGCGTGACCGGACGTGAGCTCTCCGCCGGCCAGTGGGCCCTGCGCAGCCTGCGGATGGATGGCACGCTGCTGATCCTGCTGTCGCTGCTGCTGATGCTCGGTCTGGTGGTGCTGTTCAGCGCGACCGGCGAGAGTCTGGTCGCGCTGGAGAACCAGGTGTTGCGGATCGGTTTCGGGGTCGCGGCGATGCTGGTGATCGCGCAGATCCCGGTGCGTGTACTGCGGGTCATGGCCCCCTGGCTTTTCGTCGCCGGCCTGGTGCTGCTGGTCGCGGTGCTGTTCTTCGGCGAGATCGGCAAGGGGGCCCGGCGCTGGCTGGACATGGGGCTGGTGCGTTTCCAGCCTTCGGAGATCATGAAACTGGCCGTGCCGATGATGACCGCGTGGTACCTGTCGCTGCGCCAGGGTGCGCCGCGGGCGCGCGATCTGGCCGTGGTGCTGCCGATCATCCTGGTGCCGGTGTGGCTGATCATGGAGCAGCCCGATCTGGGCACCGCGATGCTGGTGGGCGTGGCCGGGCTGCTGGTGGTCTTCCTCGCCGGGCTGTCCTGGCGCTGGTTCACCGGGCTCGGGGCCCTGGTGGCCGCGGCGGCGCCGGTGCTCTGGCTGCAGATGCATGACTACCAGCGCCAGCGCGTGCTGACGCTGTTCAATCCCGAGTCCGATCCCCTGGGGACCGGTTATCACATCATCCAGTCGCAGATCGCCGTCGGCTCGGGCGGGTTCTACGGCAAGGGCTGGCTCAACGGGACCCAGTCGCAGCTGGACTTCCTGCCGGAACGGTCGACCGATTTCATCTTCGCGGTGTATGCCGAGGAATTCGGCTTCATGGGGGTGGTGCTGCTGCTGGCGCTGTATTTCGCCATCGTCGCGCGCGGGCTGTGGCTGGCATCCCTGGCGCAGGACCGCTTCGCCCGTCTGCTGGGTGGCAGCATCAGCCTGACCTTTGCGGTGTACATGGTGGTCAATATCGGCATGGTGACCGGGCTGCTGCCGGTGGTGGGAGTTCCGTTGCCTCTTGTGAGCTATGGCGGAACTTCGCTGGTGACGCTCATGGTGGCCTTCGGTATTCTCATGAGCATTGCCTCCGAAAAACGCCTGGTGAATCGATGAACCCCGTAAATCCGTGTCGCTTCGCGACGACTGTTGCCGTCTCCTGCCTGTTTCTGGCCGCCACCGCCACGGCGTCCAACTCCGAATACCGGGCGGGCGAGACGCCCTATCTCGAACGCGAGGAGGTGCAGGAATTCATCGACGAACGGGCGGAGGCGGGATTCGATCGCGAATGGCTGGAAGAACTGTTCGAGGAGGCGCAGCCGCGCCAGGACATCATCGACAGCATCTCCAGCCCCGCCGAGGCCCTGCCGTGGAAGGACTATCGACCGATCTTCGTGAATGATCGCCGGGTCCGCCGCGGGCGCGAGTTCATGGAAGAGCAGGCCGAGTGGCTGAAACGCGCCGAGGAACGCTTCGGTGTCGAGCCGGAAATGATCACCGCGATCATCGGCATCGAGACCGATTACGGACGCAACACCGGCAGCACCCGCGTGCTGGATGCGCTGGTGACCCTCGGGTTCGACTACCCGCCACGGGCGGCATTCTTCCGCAGCGAGCTGGGCCATCTGCTGGAGCTGGCGGAGGAGGAGGATCTGGAGATCCTTGATCTGCATGGCTCCTACGCCGGAGCGATGGGTTACGGCCAGTTCATCTCCTCCAGCTACCGTCATTACGCGGTGGATTTCGATGACTCCGGGCGGCGCGACCTGCTGAATTCCTGGCCCGACGCGATCGGCAGCGTGGCGAACTACTTCGCCGAGCATGACTGGCGCTGGGGGCAGCCGGTGGTGGCCCGCGCCGAGGTCGACGACCATCCGGAAGAACTGGTCGAGCAGGGCTATACCGCGCGCTTCGACCTGGACGAGCTGGCCGAGCACGGCGTGCGTCCGGCCGAAGGCGAAACGGTCGACCCGGACGGTGATTATTCGCTGGTGTATCTGGAGGCCGACGAGGGCGATGTCTATTATCTGGGGTATCCGAATTTCTACGTGATCACGCGATACAACCGGAGTCCGCTGTATGCGATGGCCGCCCATGAGCTGGCGCAGGCGCTGTACGACTGACGGGCGTGCGATCGGCGGGGCCGCCCTGCCGGTTGCGCTGCTGGCCAGTATGATCCTTGCCGGTTGCTCGGGTACGCCCGAGCGCGACCGCCCGCTGGGGGACGCCGCCCATGACAGCTATCCCGATCCCGACGAAGTACCGCGGGATCTGGCACTCCTGCCGGATGCCGAACCCACCGACGAGCCGCCCAGTCGTTACGGCAATCCGGCCGAGTACGAGGTGTTCGGTCAGCGCTACGTGACGCTGTCTTCTTCCGAAGGTTTCGAGGAGGAGGGGATGGCGTCATGGTACGGAACGAAGTTTCACGGCCGCCGGACCTCCAGTGGCGAGCCCTATGACATGTACGCCATGACCGCGGCGCACAAGAAGCTGCCGCTGCCCAGCTTCGTCGAGGTGACCCATCTGGAGAACGGGAAGCAGGTGGTGGTCCGGGTGAACGACCGAGGCCCGTTCGTGGATGACCGCATCATCGATCTGTCCTATGCCGCGGCCCATCGTCTGGGCATGACCGATGCGGGCGTGGCGCCGGTGCGTATCCGCGCGGTTGGCCCCGGGGACGTGAACGGCGAGGCGCGTACGGCCGAACGCGATCGCAAGGGTGCCGACACCCTCGCGGAGCCGGAGCCGCTGGCGGTGGACGCGAATGACCCGGACGCAACGCGGGAGATGGCCGGGACGGTCGACGGCGACGGGGCGTACAACGGTGACCCGGGGTCCGGAAAGGGGGGCAGCCAGGAGCCCGCGCGCTATATCCAGGTAGGCGCCTTCGGTGAACGGATGACGGCCGAGCGCCTGCGCGAAAGCCTGCGGGCGGACGGATTCCGGGTGGCCGAACTCGGTCGCGTGGAGACCGCCGGCGGCGAGGAGCTGCACCGTGTGCGGGTGGGCCCGCTGCACGGCGAGGACACCGTGCGCGACACGGCCCGGCGGCTGGAGGCGGTGGCGCCCGGGGATTTCCGTATCGTGACCGATTGAGAACCCGGACGGCGTGCCGGTCTGGTATCTTTGCACCCTTCGGTGTCCGGCCGCCGTCTGCGCCCGCAATTCCCCGGTCCTCATCCATGGAGACTCCTTCGGTTCATGAAGTCATTACTTCGCAATTCCCTGATCACCGTCAGTTTTCTGCTGTTCCTGCCCGTGGCGGCCAGCGCCGTGGAACTGGAACTGCCACGCGCCGGAACCGGACCTTCGGCGCCCGGCAGCATCCCTTCTCCGCCATCGGACATCACCGCGGCCAGCTATGTGCTGAAGGACTTCGAATCGGGTGTGGCGCTGGCAGAGCGCGATCCGTCCGCGCGGCGCGAGCCGGCGAGCCTGACCAAGCTGATGACGGCCTACGTGGTGTTCGGCGAGATCCGGGACGGCCGACTGTCACTGGAGGAAGAAGTCACCATCAGCGAGCGGGCCTGGCGTACCGGGATGGAGGGCGCTTCGCGGATGTTCATCGAGGTCGGCGAGGAAGTCCGGGTCGAGGATCTGCTGCGCGGCATGATCATCCAGTCCGGTAACGACGCCTCCACCGCGCTGGCCGAACGCGTGGCCGGCTCGCAGGGTGCCTTCGTGGACATGATGAACAACCAGGCCCGGCGCCTGGGCATGCAGGATTCCTACTTTGCCAACCCCCACGGGTTGCCGGAAGAGGAGTCGCAGTACACCACGGCGGCCGACATGGCAACCCTGGCGCGGGCCCTGATCCGGGAATTCCCGGATCTGTACAACCTGTATTCCGAGCGCTCGTTCGAATACGCCGGCATCGAACAGAACAACCGCAACCTCCTGCTTTGGCGCGATGCCGGTTTCGACGGCCTGAAGACCGGCTGGACTTCGGCGGCGGGCTACAACCTGGTGTCCTCCGCCGAACGCAACGATCGTCGCCTGGTGGCGGTGGTGATGGGCATCGACGCCCCCGACCATTCGACCGGAGGCACGCGCCGCGCGAACGAATCCCAGGCACTGGTGAACTGGGGCATGCGCTTTACCGAAACCCGGCGCTTGTTCGGTGCCGGCGAGGCCCTGGGCATGCCGCGGGTCTACAAGGGGAGCGAACAGGAGGCACCGGTCGGCCTGGCGGAGGATTTCTGGGTGGTGATTCCGCCCGGCGAGGGGGATGACCTGTCGGCTTCCATGGAGATCGACCATCCGCTGGAAGCGCCGCTGCGCGAAGGGGCCCGGGTCGGGCGCGTGGTTGCGACCCTCGACGGCGAAGCCGTCCACGAACAGCCCCTGGTCGTGCTGCAGGAGATCGAGACCGGCGGGTTCATCCGCCGTGGCTGGGACGGCGCGGTGTTGTGGGTGCAGTCGGTGTGGCCGTTCTGAGGCGGACATGAGCATTGCCCTGTTCAATGGCGAATTCCTGCCGCTGGAGGAAGTCCGGATCTCCCCGCTGGATCGCGGCTTCCTGTTCGGCGATTCGGTGTATGAGGTCATCCCCAGTTACGCGGGCCGGTTCTTCCTGCTGGACGCGCATCTGGACCGTCTCGCGCGGTCGCTGGCGGCCATTCGTCTGCCGAACCCCTTCGGCCGCGAACAATGGGAACGTCATCTGGGCGATCTGCTCCGCCACAACGGCGCGGAACCGGCGGACGGGTCGACGCCGCCGGATCTGGGACTCTATCTGCAGGTGACCCGCGGGGTGGCCCCGCGGGATCACGCCTTCCCGGATGTCTCCGAACCCACGGTACTGGGGATGGTCAGCCCCATCCGTCCGCTGGGCCCGGCGGTGCGCGAGGCGGGCGTGAGCGCGGTGACCCGCACCGACGAGCGCTGGGGTCGCTGCGACATCAAGGCCACCACCCTGCTGGCCAACGTGCTCGCGCGTCAGGAGGCCGTGGAATCCGACGCGGTGGAGGCGCTGCTGTTGCGCAATGGTCGGCTGACCGAGGGAGCCGCCAGCAACGCGTTCGTGGTGCGCGACGGGACGCTGGTGACACCGCCACTGGACAGCGGGATGCTGGCAGGGGTGACACGCGATTTCGTGCTCGGGCTCGCCCGGGGCGAGGGTGTGCCCGTGGAGGAGCGGGGCGTGACCGCCGCGGAACTGCGGGCGGCCGACGAGGTCTGGCTCAGCAGTTCCACCCGCGAATTGCTGCCGGTGACCCGTATCGACGGTGAACTGGTGGGTTCCGGCCGGCCGGGTCCTCTGTGGGCGCGGCTGCACGCCGCCTACCAGGCCGCCAAACCCGGTGCCGCGCGTCGACAGTCGGAGGCCATGAATAATGAGTGACGAAGAAGAACGCGAGACCCTGATCGAATTCCCCTGCCGCTTCCCGATCAAGATCATGGGGGACTCTCACCCCGAATTGATGGAAGCGGTGGAATCCTGCGTGAACGACCACGTGGACGAGCCCGGGGATGCGGTGATCCAGCAGCGGGCATCCAGTGGCGGGCGCTTTGTCGGGATTACGGTGACCATCACCGCCACCAGTCAGCTGCAGCTGGACAACCTCTACCGGGCCCTGGGGCAGTGCAACCGGGTACGGATGATCCTCTGAATACGCTGCGGGTTCACCGTCTGGGCGAACGGCCCTACCTGCCGGTGTGGCGGGCGATGCGCCTGCATGCGGCGGAGCGCGGGCCGCACACGCCCGATCAGCTGTGGTGTGTGCAGCACCCGCCGGTCTATACCCAGGGGCGCAACGGTCGTGCCGAACACCTGCTCGATCCCGGCGCGGTGCCGGTGATCGCGATCGACCGCGGCGGACAGGTGACCTGGCACGGGCCGGGGCAGCTGGTGGTGTATACCCTGCTGGATCTGCGGCGCCGCGGGCTGGGGGTGCGGGCGCTGGTGGAGCGCCTGGAACAGGCAGTGATCAATGCCCTGGGAGAATGGGGCATCGTCGCGGGCCGCCGCGAGGGCGCGCCCGGGGTCTACACGGGCGATGCGAAGATCGCTGCACTGGGCCTGCGCGTGCGCCACGGGGTCAGCATCCACGGGCTGGCGCTCAACGTGGATCCGGCCCTGTCGGCCTTTGGCCGTATTCATCCCTGTGGTTATGCCGGACTGGCGACGACTTCGGTGGCCGCGGAAGGGGGACCCGCGAACCCCGAGCGGGTGCGGCGCGTGCTCCTGCGGGCGCTGGCCGTGCAGCTGGCCACCGGGGGGCAGGAAACGCCGTCGGCCTGCGAGGAGGTGCCGACGCTGCCGCCGGAACTGCTGCGCTGCCTGGCGCGGCCGCAGGCCCCGGCGGCCTGAACGCCCCGCCGGGTGGGCGGCGACTGAGCGGCGCGTTCAGACGGCTTCGGTCTCTCCGGCGACGCCCTGTGCCTGCAGGTCCGCGTGGTAGGAGGAGCGCACCATCGGGCCGCTGGCGACCTGGCGGAAGCCCATCTCGCGGGCGCGTTCGCCCAGCTCGTCGAACTCCTCCGGTGTGAGGAAGCGGGTGACCGGCAGGTGGTGGCGCGAGGGCTGCAGGTACTGCCCGAGGGTCAGCATGTCGCAGCCATGGTCGCGCAGGTCCTGCAGGACCTGCAGCAGTTCCTCGCGTTCCTCGCCCAGACCCAGCATCAGCCCGGACTTGGTGGGGACGCCCGGATGCTGCTCCCGGAAACGCCGAAGCAGGTCCAGCGACCACTGGTAATCGGCGCCCGGGCGCGCCTCACGGTACAGCCGCGGCACGGTCTCGAGGTTGTGGTTGAAGACGTCCGGCGGGGCCTGGCGCATGATCTCCAGCGCCCGGTCCATGCGCCCGCGGAAGTCGGGCACCAGGACCTCGATCTTCGTGTTCGGGGTGCGTTCGCGGATCTCGCGGATGCAGTCGACAAAGTGTCCGGCACCGCCGTCGCGCAGGTCGTCGCGGTCCACCGAGGTGATGACGACGTATTTCAGGCCGAGGGCCTCGATGGTCTCGGCCAGGTGCCGGGGTTCCTCGGGGTCCAGGGGCTCGGGACGGCCGTGGGCCACGTCGCAGAACGGGCAGCGCCGGGTGCAGACCTCGCCCATGATCATGAACGTGGCCGTGCCGTGGTTGAAGCACTCGCCGAGGTTGGGGCAGCTGGCCTCTTCGCACACGGTGACCAGCTTCTGCTCGCGCAGGATGCCCTTGATGCGCTGGACCTCGGGGCGCGCCTGGCTCTGCGCGCGGATCCACGAGGGCTTGCGCTGCGGTTTCGTGGTCGGATTGATCTTCACCGGGATGCGCGAGACCTTGTCGGCGGCGCGCTGTTTCTCCCCGGGTTGCGGGCGGTTCGTTGCGGTCATGGTTCGGTTCCTGCCGGTTGACGCCTCAGGCGAGTTCCTGCATGAGGGCTTCGATCTTCGGCCGTGCCTTCTCCACCGCGGCCAGTTCGCCGTTTTCATCCAGCGTGAAGCCGAGCCGCCGGATGGCCTGGAGGTTTTCCAGCGGGATGGCCCGGGCGCGTTCCACCTCGGAGGCGTCGCGCAGACAGGCGTTGCGCGCGATGCGCACGATGTCGGTCAGGGGCGCGGCATCGGGCTGTTCCGGCCCGCCGGAGTCACGGATGGCCGCCATGATATCGGAGGCGAGTCCCCATTGCTGGGCAACCAGCTCGCCGGTCATGGATTCCAGGCGCTGAATGATGTGTTCCATCTCCACGGCATCCGGGCGCTCTTCGCGGGAGGCGATCTCGCCGAGGATCGGCAGGGCGCCGACCCGGTGCAGCAGGCCGGCGAGCAGCGCACGCTGACGATCGGCTGCGCCGGATTCATCCGCCAGTACGAAGGCGATGGCGGAGATGCGCGTGGACTGACGCCACAGTTGCTCCATCAGGGTCCGGTACGGGCTCTGCCGGTCGATGAACACCTGCTGGGCGGCCAGCGCGAGCACCAGCTGGCGCGTGCGTTCGAGACCCAGACGCGCGATCGCATCGCCGAGGCGCGTGATCTCGCGCCGCGAGCCCATGGCCGGGCTGTTCGCGACCGACAGCAGGCGGGCCGCGGTGCTGGGGTCGCGTTCGACGATCTCGGTGACCCGGCGGATCTCGATATCGGGGTCGTCGATGGCCTCCTGCAGGTGCAGGGCCACGTCCGGCAGCTGCGGCAGGGCCAGTTCGCCGGTCTGGGCCTTGTGGAAGAGGGTGGCCAGCAGTTCGCCTTCCTGCGCCGTGAGATCGACTTCACCGACCTCCATGGCGTCGCCAACGCAGTTGAGCTGGGTTTCGTAGACGTTGCGGTCGAAACGGACCAGCGTGCTGGGGCGGGCGGCGACGGCGTGGGTACGGTAGTCGTGGGGGGCGAACAGGGGCTCCAGCGCGGCCGGTTCGTCATCCTCCACGGTGTGCGCCTTGTCGCCATGCGCCAGGACCATGCGGCCCTTCAGCAGGAACAGCAGGTGGCGGTATTCCTCGCGCGCATACACCTTCTGCCCGGGCTTGAGCTCGACCATCCGGGCATGGCGGATCAGTTCGCGGCGGCCGCTTTCGCCGAGGTCGGCGAACGGCTTCAGCCGCGGGACGACGGGGTCGAGGGTCAGGGCTTCATGCATTGAACAGCAGCTTCAGTTCGTTCAGGTCGTCGTTGCGTTCCTCGAGGAACGGGATGGGGTCGCCCGGCGCGGGCGGGTCGATGCCCAGCACCTCGAACGCCGCGACCTCGCGGGCATCCGGGTGGGGCTTGCCGCTGTAATGCAGGGCGGCCCATTCGGCCACGATGCCGACGCTGGCGTAGTCCGGCTGCTCGGCGCGGTAGGACCAGTCGTACGCGTGTTCGGCCACTGCCACCAGGTCCTCGCCCAGGTCCCAGTAGTTGATGACCAGGACCCCGGCGAGGTTGCGCAGGCGCTCGATCAGCATTCCGAGACGCTCGGCGCCGGGGTTCTCCTCGCGCATCTCGGCGAACTGGATGATGGGCACCGCGCCGATCCCGGCCACCAGTCCGCCCAGCAGGGCCCGCTCCCGGTCGAGCAGGCGCAGCGAGTCGGCGATCAGGTAGGCGAACGCGGAGTTCAGCACGCCTTCGCTCCATACCTCGGCCATGGCCTCGCGGGTGGCCGCGTGCTTCGCCTTGAAGGTCTGGCGCAGGGCCATGTTCATCGCCAGCATGCGGGTGTTGCGAAAGCCCAGACGGGTGACCGCCTCGCGCACTGACTGGATCTGCTGGGCGCCGCGGAACAGCGGACTGTTGGTGGCGTGCAGCAGGGCGCCGGCAATGGTGCCGTCTCGCTGGATGACCTCGGTGAGGTCGTCCATGCTGGCTTCGGGGTCGTTGGTCAGTTCCTGGATGCGCAGCGCGACCTCCGGCATGGTCGGCAGCTCCAGGCGATTGCTGGTGATCAGATCGTAGAGTTCGCTGAAAAACGCGCCCTCGGTGTCGTCCAGCTCGGTGTCGCTGACCACCACGGAAGATGAATACGCCCTTTCCAGGGCGGCCTTGGGCACCGCGAGGATGCGGCAGGGCTGTTCGGTGAGGACGAAGTCCTGATGCCCGGGGCTGCCCTCGAACAGTTCGACCGGGACGTCGCCATCCTCGCCATCGAGGCGGATGCGCTCGGGGGTACCGCCGACCACGCGCACCAGCTGGCCGCTCAGCAGGAACAGGTGGTGTTCGCTGGCCGCATCGGGTCGCAGGCGCTTGCCGGCGGCTTCATCGAGGGTTTCGCACTGGGCTGCGACTTCGTCACGGGCGCCTTGCGACAGTCCGGAGGTCGGGTCCAGTTGCTCGAGCAGCGGGCTGATCGTCGGGGTGTCCATGGGCAGGCCTGAAATCCGTGCGGTTTCCGAACAAATTCGGAGTGTACCATCGTTTTTTACGTCTGCCGTGAGATGAGCGTTAGTCGCGGGTCAGGTGCCGCGCGCTCGTCCGGTCAGGCGGCCACCGGCGTCGATCAGGCCGTGCTGCTGCAGGAACCGGCGCGCATCGTCCGCGTCCTCGCGGAACCAGGCCGAGGTGCTCCCGAGACGGAAGCTGTAACCCCAGGCGTCCATGTCGCGCATCAGCCGCTCGCGGCCGACACCGGGCAGGGCGTCGGCCAGCAGGATCTGCAGATAGCACACACCGCATTCCTCGAGGTCGTCGCCGCCGGCGTTGGTGTCGAGGGTGGCGCGGCGCGCAGGGTCCATGCACAGGGTATGTCCGGCCTCGTGCAGGGCCGAATGGACCGGCGTGTCCGGGCGGACGTGCACCTGCAGGCCGACGATGCCGGCTTCCGGTTCGCCCCACCAGGAGCCGGGCAGCGAGGCCCCCGCCGGATGCAGGATAAGCTCCAGGCCGTAGCCCTCGAGCAGGGCGGCGAGTGCCCCGGCCTGCTGCGGGTCGCCACAATACAGGATCTCGTCTTCGGACGCGGTGTTCATGTATCGGCGTCGTGGTCGTGGTCCAGCCCGCGCCGGTGGCGTGCGGCCCGCCGCGGGCACTCTTCGGGGTGGTCGCGGCACCAGCGGTCGACCCGCTCGGTCAGGTCATCCTGAAAGCACAGCAGGTAGAAGCGCGCCTGCTCGCGGTTGACGATCTCCGGGCGCCCGAGGGCGTCGACCACGCCGGTGCGCAGCGCGGCGATGATGGCGTTTGCGGCCTTTTTCTGGGGCCAGGAGGTGATCTCCCGCCAGGCCTGCGGTTCGAAGTACAGGCGCAGCAGGTCGGGCCGGGTGGTCAGCAGCATGCGCGTGACATTGCGCAGCGTGGTTTCCGCCTCGGCCCAGTCTTCCACCAGGCCGCCCTCCAGCAGGCGCTGGATCTCCTCGCGACCCTTGGGTGACAGCATCACGGCGACGGTGGCCGTTCAGCCTTCCGCCTCGGCTTCCTCCGGCGTCAGGGCAACGATCGACAGGGCGTGCAGTTCGCCGCTGTCGATCTGCTCGCGCACGGTGGCGTAGACGGTCTGGTGTTTCTTCACGCGGGACATGCCCTCGAACTGCGGGCTGATGACGCGCGCCTCGAACTTGCCTTCACCCCCGGTCACTTCGACCGACCGGGCATCGGGCAGGCCCGCGCGGATGAGTTCGGCGACCTGACTGGCTTCCATGGGGATTCTCCTGATTGAATGCACTGTCGGCACGGGATTCGGGTCCGCGATGATAGCGGTCGCCCGCGGACGACAGAAGAGCCCCCGCATGCGGGGGGGAGACCCGGGACCCGGAGCGGTGGAACTTGTGCCCGCCCGCAGGGCTCAACCGCACATGGAAACGTCGCGTGGCGCCGGCCGGCGGGAAAAGCCAGCACTCGGGGTGTCGGTGGTTGGTCACGCGCTCATGATACGGGCTAGTATTTCAGCAAGTCCTAATACACGTCGGAGGACACGACATGATCTTCAAGCAGCTGTTCGAACCTGAATCCTCTACCTACACCTATCTCCTGTCCTGCCCGGATACCGGCAAGACGGCCCTGATCGACCCGGTCCTCGAGACCGTGGATCGCGATCTGGAGGTCCTGCAGCACATGGGCCTGAGCCTGGATTATGCGGTGGAGACCCATATCCACGCGGACCACATCACCGGCGGCAAGATGCTGCGCGAGAAGACCGGCTGCCAGCTGGCCGGACCGGCGCTGGACGAGCTGCCCTGCCGCGATATCGGCATCCGCGAAGGCGAGCCCTTCCGCGTGGGCAACCTGGTCGTGAATCCGCTGTTCACTCCGGGGCACACCGATACCCACCATGCGTATCTGCTGGATCATGTGGGGCTGAAGATGCTGTTCTCCGGGGATGCGCTGCTGATCGAGGCCTGCGGCCGGACCGACTTCCAGTCGGGGGACCCGCACACCCTCTATCGGTCGATCCACGACAAGTTCTTCACCCTGCCGGACGAGACCCTGGTCTACCCCGGGCACGACTACGAGGAACGCCAGATCACGACCATCGGGCAGGAAAAGATGCGCAACCCGCGTCTGGGCAAGGACAAGCCCGAGGAAGAGTTCGTGAAGATCATGAACGAGATGGATCTGCCCTATCCGAAGAAGATCGACTGGGCGCTGCCCGGCAACGAAGGCTGCGGCATCTGCCCGGACAACATGCCGGAGGACAAGAAGCACCTGTGCGATTCGAACGCCCAGGGCTGAGGCCCTGAAGCACGGCAGACGGCGTCCGCGGTCGGATCCGCGGGCGCCACTGGTCCGAGCCGTTTTTCGACCCGGCCGTGGGGGCTGCGCGCTCCGACGGCCGGGTTTTCTTTCGGTGGCAGCGGCGCGACAGTGCTACACTGTGCGTTTTCGTTGTGACCTTCGCGATCGCCGCATCGCGACGCAAAAGGGAAGACCCCATGCACGAGATCGAGACCCTGGAAGGGAAGTTTACCGACGCCGGCGGGCGCCGTTTCGGCCTGCTGCTGGCGCGCTTCAACAGCCTGGTGGTGGAACGTCTGCTGGAAGGCGCGGTGGATACCCTGCGCCGGCATGGCGTGGCGGATGACAACATGACCATCGCCCGGGTCCCCGGGGCCTTCGAACTGCCGCTGGCGGCCCGCACCATGGCGGGCTCCGGTCGTTACGACGCCATCATCGCCCTCGGCTGCGTGATCCGCGGGTCCACGCCGCATTTCGACTATGTGGCGGGCGAGGCCGCCAAGGGGCTGGCCCAGGTGCAGATGGAGGCCGACCTGCCGATCAGCTTCGGCGTGCTGACCACCGATTCCATCGAACAGGCCATCGAACGCGCCGGGACCAAGGCGGGCAACAAGGGGGCGGATGCCGCCATGGGGGCCATCGAGATGGTCAGCCTGATGCCGCGCCTGCGTACCGGTGCCTGAGCGGGATGCCGTGAACGCCGTGACTGAATCTAGCAACTCCGGTTCTCCCGACCGCCCCCCGCGCGAACAGACCCGCGCCGACAAGGGCGGGCGCAAGCAGCGACCGCGCAGCACGCCCGAGCAGCGCGCGCGGCACGCGCGCTCGGTCGCGCGCCGCCGCGCGATGCAGGCGCTCTACTCCTGGCAGCTGACCGGGGACGATCCGAAGAACATCCTGCTCGCGTTCCGCGAGGAGGACGAACACGCCAAGGCGGATCCGGAATACTTCCGCGAGATCCTGATGGGCGTGACCCGGGCGCAACAGGAACTGGACGCGCGCATGCAGCCCTGGCTGGGGCGCGAGCTCGACCAGCTCGACCCGGTGGAACACGCACTGCTGTGGATCGGCCAGTGGGAACTGGCCGAGCGCATCGAGCTGCCCTATCGGGTGGTGATCAACGAGGCGGTGGAGCTGGCCAAGCGCTTCGGCGCCGAGCAGTCCCACCGCTACGTCAACGGCGTGCTGGACCGCCTGGCCGCCGAGCTGCGCAGCGCCGAGATCCGTCGCTGAGGCGGATACTCCACCATCCGGTGCGCGGCGCATGGCGTCCCCGTCCCTGTCCGAATTCGATCTGATCCGGCGCTATTTCCGGCCGGCCGGCCCTTCCGGGGATCCGGTCGCGGACGCGCGCGTGGTCCTCGGGGTGGGGGACGACGCCGCATTGCTGCGCCCGGACCCCGGCCATGAGCTGGTCGTCAGTACCGACACCGTGGTGGAGGGCCGGCATTTCTTCGCCGATCATCCCCCGGCGAGCCTGGGGCACAAGGCCCTGGCCGCCAGTCTCAGCGACCTGGCGGCGATGGGTGCGGAGCCGCTGGGCGTACTCCTGTCGCTGGCGGTTCCGCAGGCCGAAGATGCGTGGCTGAGGCCCTTCAGCGAGGGATTCCTGCAGCTGGCGCGGGAAACGCGCGCTCCGCTGGTGGGGGGGGACACCGTGCGCGGGCCATGTTCCGCGGGGGTCACCGTGCTCGGCCAGGTGCCCGCGGGATGCGCGCTGCGTCGCGACGGGGCGCGCTCCGGGGACCGGCTGGTGGTGACCGGCGAGCTGGGGGGCGCCGCGGCCGGGCTGGCGGCCGAGACCCGACGCCGCGAGCAGGGGGCGGGGCCGCCGGACGCCAGCGCCGCGGTCGTTCGACGACTCTTCTGGCCGCAGCCCCGGCTGGCGGCGGGGCTGGCCCTGCGCGGACATGCGCACGCGGCCATCGATCTGTCGGACGGACTGCTCGCGGACCTGGGGCATATCTGCGCCGCCTCCGGCTGCGGGGCCCGCGTCGACTGGCCGGCGGTGCCGCTGGATCCGGCACTCGCCGGGGCGGATGCGGCGCTGGCGCGGGAATGCGCCCTGGGCGGGGGCGACGACTACGAACTGCTGCTGGCGTTGCCTCCGGAGGTGGAGCTGGCACCGCTGGCGGAGGCCGCCGGTGTTGCGCTCCACGTGATCGGGGAGTTCACCACCGGCGATGCCATCCGCGTGGTGGATGCCACCGGCGCCCCTCTGGACGCGGGGCGTTCGGGGCACGATCATTTCGCGGACTGACTGAACAATGAGACGAGGGCCGGACTGCATGGTTCCAGGGATGACGAAAACGACGATGCCGTCGGCACGCACCGTGTTCGGCGACCCCATCCATCTGCTGGCCTTCGGCTTCGGCTCCGGGCTGTCGCGCTGGGCCCCCGGCACTACGGGTTCGCTGGCCGCCCTGGTGCTGTATTTCGCGATCATGAACTTCCCCGAGTGGGCCTATCTGGCGATCACCGTGATCGTGACCATGGCCGGCTTCCACATCTGCGGGGAGAGCGCACGGCGCCTGGGCGTGCACGACCATTCCGGGATCGTGTGGGACGAGTGGGCGGGGATGCTGGTGACCCTGGCCTTCATCCCGCCCGGGATCACCCTCGCGGGTGACACCGCCGGGCTGGTCTGGGTCGCGCTGGGTTTCTTCCTGTTCCGCCTGTTCGACATCCTCAAGCCCTGGCCGGCGCGCTATTTCGACGAGAAATGGCACGACGGCCCCGGGATCGTGATGGATGACGTGGTGGCCGGGCTGTATGCGGGCCTCGCCCTGATGCTGATCGTGCTGGCGGCGCAGCAGACCGGGCTGGCGGTGGGCACGCCGCCGGCCTGATTCAGCGGGCGGCGCGGCTTACAGCGTCACCGTGACGCCTTCGCGGGCGAGCTGGATGGCCGGTTCGTCCGCGGGGTCCGGCGGCGGGTTGCGTTCCAGGGCTTCGGCGAAAATGCGTTCGAGTTCGTCGTCGTCGCGCGTCGGTTCGTGGTGGGTCAGCCACACCTGCCGTACCCCGGCCTCGCGCGCGGCCCGGATGCTGGTGTCGTAGGTGCCGTGGCCCCAGCCCGTGCGGCGTCGATACTCCTCGGGCGTGTAGGCGGTGTCGATGATCAGGGCATCGGCGCCGCGGAAGAAATCGATGATCGCCGCCCGGCGTTCCTGCACCATCGCTTCGTATTCCGCATGGCCGTCCTCGCCCGGGGGATGGATGTTGTACGGCCATTCGTGGTCGCCGGTGAACACCAGCGTTCGCCCTCCGGACTCCAGACGGTAGGCGAAGTTGAGTACCGGATGGCCCATGATCATGGGCGTGACGGTCACGCTGCCCACCTGCGTGGCCTGACCTTCGTGCAGGGTGGCGTACTCCATGCTGGCCGCCAGTTCGTTGTCGCGCACCGGGAAGAACGCGTAGTCCATCTGCCGTGCGAGGACCTCGTGGATGTCGCGCTGGTTGACCGGGTCCGCCGCTCCGTGGATCCGGATGCGGTTTCCCGCAACGAAGATCGGGATGAAGAAGGGCAGCCCCTGGATGTGGTCCCAGTGGGTGTGGGTGATGAAGATGCTGGCCTCCAGCGGCATGTCCGCCTGCAGCTGCCGGGCCAGCTGGAAGATGCCGGTACCGGCGTCGAGGATGATCAGCTCGTCGTCGGCGCCGCGCACCTCGATGCAGGTGGTGTTGCCGCCGTAGCGCACGGTCTGCGGGCCGGGAACGGGGATCGAACCGCGCACGCCCCAGAAGGTGAATTTCATCGACCGTCCTCCTCGCTCTGCATGAACAGGCGGGTGGCTTCCAGCTCCGCGCCCGGGTCGTCCAGGGCTTCCGTCAATTCCGCAAGATCGGCGCCGAAACGCTCGCGAATCGGTCGCGGGAAGGGTTCGATCACCGGATTGCCGGAATCGCCAAAGTCCAGGTGACGCACGATCTGGTTGGCCGCGAACACCGTGTCGCGCAGCAGGCTCCAGTCGCCGTCGCGATCCGGCGCGTGATGGTAGCGGATCGCCCCGGCCAGCGTGGCGGGCAGGCCCCAGTGTTCGATCAGCAGACCGCCCAGTTCGGCATGATCCACCTCCAGGCGCCGGGCCTCTTCCCGATGCAGCGGTACAGGACCGGCGGCCGCGGCCGCGAGGACCGGAGCGTAATCCTCGCCGGCGTGTCGGATCAGCACGATCTTGCCGAAATCATGCAGCAGGCCGGCGACAAAATGGTCGGTGTTCTCGCTCTCCGGCACCCCCAGGCGCCGCGCCAGCAGGCGCGCGATGGTGGCCACGCCCAGCGAGTGCTCGAGAAAGCGGCCGGTGTCCATGCCGGCATCGTTGCGCGCCGGCAGCATGCCCACCGCCGCGATGCTGAGCGCCAGATTGCGCAGGGTGTTGAACCCGGCGATCACCAGGGCCTGGCGCACCGAGCTGACCGGGCGCGCCAGGCCGAACCATGGCGAATTGACCAGTTTGAGGATCCGCACGGTGATCACCGGGTCGCGTTCCAGGGCCGCCACCAGCTCGCGTGGCTCGCTGTCCGGGTCGCCGGTCAGATCGAGGATGCGCTGCACCGACGCCGGAAACCCCGGCATCCGGTCGATCAGGGCCGCGTAGCGGTTGAGGCGTTCATCCCCGGCCATGGGCTGTTCTCCTGCGCCTGCCTGTAGACTGTGTCCCGGTCACTTGCTGTCGCGGCTCCAGCTGCCATCCCAGTCGGGGGCCGGTGGCTCGCGCCGCAGGTGCTCGATGCGGTCGAGGTACAGCCGGTAGAGTCCGACCCCGGGGTGCGCCCCGGCCAGCCGCCGGAAGGCTGTCTCCGCCGCATCCAGATCCGCTGACCGGAATGCGTCCAGGGCCTGCGCCAGCGAATCCAGTTCGGCCTGCAGCTCGGGCGTGTGCTCCGAGGACCGGCAGACCGGCTCGAACACCCGCACCGGCCGGTCGCGTCCCTTGACCCGCACGCGGTCCAGCTCGCGCCAGACGAAGCGTTCGCCGGTCAGGTCCCGGGTGCGCTCGCCGACCACGATCCCGACTCCATAATACTTGCTGCTGCCCTCCAGGCGTGAGGCGAGGTTCACGGCATCGCCCAGGACGGTGTAGGCGCGGCGGTACTCCGAACCCATGTCACCCACGTTGACTACGCCGCTGTTGATGCCGACTCCGACATGGATGGCCGGAAGTCCCTGCGCGACGAAGGTCTCGCGCAGGCGCGCGGTCTCCGCCTGCATTGCCAGGGCCGCCTCCACCGCGTGGGTGGCGTGCTCGCGATCGTCCACGGGTGCGCCCCAGAACGCCATCACCATGTCGCCCACGTACTTGTCGATGGTACCCCGGTGTTCGAAGATCACCCGGGTCATGGGGGTGAAATAACGGTTCAGCAGCCGCTTGAGCTGGTCGGCTTCCAGCGATTCCGACAGACCGGTGAAGCCGCGGATGTCGGAAAACAGGATACTCAGCTCGCGCGAGCGGCCCTCGAAATCGAAGGCCTCCGGATGCTCGCTCATCTGCTCCACCAGCGCGGGCGGCACGTACTGCCCGAACATCGCCTTCAGCCGGTGCCGGGTGCGCGCCTCGAACAGAAAGCCCCAGCCGAGATTGAACACCGCGATCAGTACCACCGCCATCAACGGGGACGCCAGGTCCAGCACCAGGCCATGCGCCGACCACAGCCACGCGGTGAACGCGAGCAGGACACCGCCGACGGCCAGGGACGCCGCAAGCTGGCGCAGCGGCGACAGACGGGGCAGGACCAGGGCCAGCAGTCCGCCGGCCACCAGCAGCATGGCCAGGTTGGCGCCCGGGGCCCAGGCCGGTTCGGTGAGGAAGGCCTCGTCCAGCATCGCCGCGATCAGGTTGGCGTGGATCTCCACTCCGGGGAACACCGCATCCATCGGGGTCGCGCGCAGGTCGAACAGCCCCGGCGCCGTGGTCCCCACCAGCACGATCGCCCCGGGCGGGATGCGCTCCGCGGGGTCGTCTTCCAGCACCTGCCAGGCCGATACGTACGGAAAGCTTCCGGAGGGGCCGCGGTACGGCACCAGCATGCGGCCCCGGCCGTCGACCGGTACCGCCAGATGGTCGTCGAGGTGCAGTGCCTCCAGATGCTCGCGCCGGTCGATGGTCTCGGTGGTCAGGCGGGCCTCTTCCAGGAACAGGAACTGGCGCACCGTCTCCGTGGCCAGCGAGCCGTACAGCTCTCCGTCGATGCGTGCCAGCAGCGGGGCGCGGCGCAGGGTGCCGTCGGCGTCGGGGATCAGGCTGAAGAACCCGGCCGTCGCGGCCGTTTCGCGCAGCACCGGCAGCGGCGCGCTGTAGCCACTGGCCGGGGGCAGGGCCAGCGTCTCCACCGCAAGCGGTTCCGCCAGCGGCAACGGCTCGGGGAGGGCACCCGAACGCGAGCGCTCCCGCGCGTGGAAGACATAGCCCAGGACTACCTCGCGGTCCTCCAGGACCCGCGCGAGCCGGTGGTCACCATCGAGTTCCGGCGCCAGCCGGTCCAGCCGGGCCTGCAGCGCGGCGTCCTCCGGCAGGTGTTCACGGACGGCCTCGACCGGATTGCGCTCGGCCTCGGCGAACAGGATATCGAGTGCGATGACCCCGGCCCCCGCCGCGTCGAGGCGTTCGACCAGCTCGGCAATGCGCCGGCGCGGCCAGGGCCACTGGCCCTCGCGTTCCAGCGAGGCCTCGTCGATGTCGACGATCACGATCGGGACCTCCGCCTCGGTGGCCTCGCGGGCGGGCGGATGCGCCTGCATGCGCAGGTCATAGACCAGCCGTTCGACCCGGTCCAGCGCCGGGGTCACCCCCGGGATCCCGGTCACCTGCGGCAGGGCCAGCAGCGCGACCAGGAGGCCCCCGAGGGCCGTCGCGAACCGGCGGGAGCGGGCGGGGCTCACTAGTCCTGTTCGAAGGCGATTACGCCGGTGCCGGCGAACTGACCGTCCTGACGGATCTCGTAACCGGCGATGGCGCCCTCCGCGTCGGAGCCGACGAAGCGTCCCCCCAGGCTGCCCTGGACGTTGACACCAAACTCGAGCGGAATCCCGTCACCGTGGAACTCCGCGATGTCGACCGGCCCTCCGACCGTTTGCAGCTGCTCGCCCCCCCCGAACACCAGAGTCGCGTCGATGGTCGCGGCGCCGAAATCGACAAGCAGGGAGCCTCCATCGATTGTGAACATGCCCGTTCCCTCGATCCCCACATGCGAGTAGCTGGCCGTTCCCGTTCCGGGGAGATCGGCCGGGTCATGGATGACACCGGTGGAGGTGATCCAGGTGAAGCTGTCGTTTCCGCCCGAATCGTAGGGTTCGATGTCGTTGAGGCGCTGGACGTCGGCATCCGTCCACCGGCCCCAGGAGACCGACGCGTCGCCGATCTCCGCGGTCCCGGTGGTCCCGGTGTCGTCACTGTCCACCACGAAGGTCTCGATCGCCAGCTCCGGGTTCAGGAATGCCTCGCCGTCCTCCGCCTGCAGCAATTGGCGGTCGTCACCCAGGGTCACCGGTGATTGCAGAAAGCGGCCGGCGTAGAGATCGGTGGTGCCCGGTTCCGTGTACTGGCCGGTTACGAACCCGTAGGAAGCGGGCTCCGCGATCTCGGGCGGCTCGGTGGCGTCGGTGAAGATGTCGCGGTCGTGTTCCAGCAGGGCGGTCTCGCCGAAGCCGTCGTCCGCGGCGCGCGCCACCGGGCGGCCGGCTTCGCCCCAGCGGTCTTCCGACGGGCCCGGGGCCGCGCCCGGATCCGTGGTGGCGGTCGGTTCGGGGTCCTCGGCCATGGCCCGGTCCACGTCGCCCTCGAAGGCGTCGAAGAAGAAATCCGGGAGTTCGTCGCCCGTCAGGGCTTCCGGGGCCGAATCCGGGTCGCGGATGTAGGCGGCGTCGCGTACGGTACCGCCGCTGATCTCGACGCGCCCGTGCGGGTTTTCCACGTACAGCGCCCCGCGGCGGACGTGCACGTAGAGGTCGTCGCCGCGGGTGAAGGCGTCGAAGGAGGTCCCGCGGATGCCGATGGTGCCGGCGCGGGTCTCGACCCGGTAGCCGTCGCCGGCGACCGCGCCGGTGATGGTGCGCAGACCGCCCTGCAGCAGGCGCTTGATGCTGCGGTCCGCGGCGTCGGGACCGGCTTCGGGGGCGTGTTCCAGGGTGTCGATGTAGAGTTCGGCGGATTCGCTCAGGGACAGGATCTCCCCGTCGATCATGCGCAGCTGGGCGCGCCCGCCCTCCGGTGTCCGTACGGTGTCGTGCACGTAGACTTCGGACCGCCGCGCCAGCTCGCGCGGGTCCTGGTCGCGGTACTCGGCGGTCACGCCGGTGGTGGCCACCAGCACGCGCCCGGCGTCCTCGCGTTCGGCTGCGCCGGCCACCGGCGGGCCGGCCAGGAGGAGGATGGCGGCCAGCATGGCCGGGATGGCCTGCGCGAACGGAATACGGAATCGGGACGGGTTCATGGTGGTCACCATTCGCGGCGCACGCCGGCGGTGACCTGCGTGCGGCGGTAAGAATAGAGATCGAGACTGGAATCGTTGTCGGCGTGTTCCACGCCCAGTTCCAGCCGCCAGTCAGGAGCGGGATCCCAGGCCCAGCCCAGTCGGGCCCGGTTCAGCCGGTCGCGGCGCCGGTCGAGGAACGCGGGGTCGTCTTCGCGGTGACGGCTGACGAGATGGTCCAGACGCAGGTCGATCCGGTGATGTTCGTCGACGGCCCAGCCCGCCCCCGCCTGCAGTCCCGCATAGCGGCGTCCGAAGTGCTCACCGCGCGAGCGGCGGGCGTGTTCTTCGCCCGCCAGTGTGCCGCCGAACACGCGCAGCCGGGGGTCGGGGCGCCAGCTGACGCGGGCACCGGCCGCGACCCCGTCCACATCGCGGGCGTCGGCGGGCTTGTGCTGCACCCGGCTGACCTGCCCGAACAGGGTGTATTCCAGCGGCCGACCCGGGCGCAGGGTCCATTCGGCGCCGGCCGTGGCCCGGGTGTTGCGGACATCGTCGTCGCGGCGGGTGTGACGCAGTTCCAGGGGCAGGGTCAGGCGCCAGCCGTCTCCGAGCAGTACCGGCCCGCCGCGCAGCCGGGCGGTGTAGCGGTCGAAGTCGCGTTCGGAATGATATCCGCGTCCCTCCAGTCCGCCCTGCAGGAACCAGCCGCGGCGGTCGCTCGTCTGGCGTTGGTGCGCGAAGCCGCCGTACAGCTCGAAGAAACGGTCGCTTTCGGGGTCGGGCAGCTGCAGGGGCAGCACGCCGAACAGGGCCACGTCGTCATCGGTGTGGGCGCCCACGTTGCTGTCGTGTCCCAGGCGCGCGCCCAGGTGCCAGCGGGTGACGGCATCGCGGACCGGCGCGGGACGCCCGGCCTCGCGCTCCTCGATCGCCGTCAGGAACCATTCGATGCGGCGGATCACCGTCGAGGGCGGTGGCGGGTCGCGTTCCAGGACGCGGCTGAAATGGCGGCGGGCGGCGATCGTGCTGCCCATGGCGAAATGCGCCCGGGCCAGCTCCAGGCGTGGCAGCGGGGCCCCGGGGTCGTGCATCAGCACACGCTCGAAGGCCAGCAGGGCATGGTCGGGTTCGCCGCTTTCCAGTGCGGCGATGCCGAACGCCAGGTCGAAGTCCGGATCGCCGGCATGGGCCTCGAACTGCTCCTGGCCGAGGGTGAAGGCGTCGGCGTGGTTGCCGGCCTCGTTCAGCTGTTCCAGCCGTTCAACGGGGCTGTCCTCCCGGGCCGAAGCAGACGAGACAGCCAGGCCGAACGCGGCGATCAGGACGAGGACCGGCAGATGCCTCCAGTGCCGACGGATTCGAGGGGGACGGGTAGTCGGGACGGACATGGCGCGATCTCCGTGCGCGGGGTTCAGGGACGCCGGATCCCGGGGAGGCGGTCGGTGTCGATCTCGTCGATCTGGCGCGGGTCGAGCTGCTGTTCGGCGTAGCGCCGATACACGCCCTCGTCGACGAACACCCGGAACAGGTCGGGGTCGAGATGGCCGTCCTCGACCATGCGTCCCATGATGGTCAGCGCCTGCGACAGGGGCATGGGCTTCTTGTACGGCCGGTCGGGGGCGGTCAGCGCCTCGAAGACATCGGCGATGCCCATGATGCGTGCCGGGATCGACAGCTGGTCGCGAGTCAGGCCGCGCGGATAGCCACGCCCGTCCATGCGTTCGTGGTGGCCCAGGGCGTACTCCGGGACCCGCTGCAGGTGACGCGGGAAGGGGAGCTGTTCCAGCATCTGCATGCCCACGGTCATGTGGCCCTCCATGATGCCGCGTTCCTCGTCGTTGAGCGTGCCGCGCCGGACGCACAGATTGCGGACCTCGTTTGTGTCCAGCAATGGTTGTTGTGTGCCGTCCAGCGCGGTCCAGCGGCGGTGGGCGAGGGCCTCGATACGGGCGATGTCCTCGTCGGTCATGAATTCGCCACCGGTGTTGGAGCGGCGCAGGAATTTGAGGTCCTGGTTCAGGCCCTCGCGGCGTTCGGCGCTGGTGCGATCCACCTCCTGCAGGGCTTCGCTGCCGCCGGGCTGGCGGGCCAGGGCCTCGCGCAACTGCCGGATCTCGTGGTCGCGTGCGAGGATTTCGACCCGGTCGCCGATTCCGTCGATGCGGTCGAAGATACCTTCCAGTTTGGTCGACTTTTCCATCACGTGATGCGGCGTGACGACCTTGCCGCAGTCGTGCAGCCAGGCGGCGGTGCGCAGTTCGTAGTAGTCGTCGGGCCCGAACCGGAATTCGCGGACCGCGGGGTCGCCGGATTCGCTGGCGGCCTCGGCCAGCAGCAGAGTGGCCTCGGGGACCCGGCGGCAGTGGGCGCCGGTGGAGGGCGATTTGGCGTCGATGGCGGTGGCGATGACCTGGACGAAGTGGTCGAACAGTTCGCGCAGCTCGTCGATCAGGCGCTGGTTGGTGAGCGCCACTGCGGCCTGCGAGGCGAGTGACCGGGCAAGATCCCGGTCCTGTTCGTCGAACGCCCGGATCCCGCCGTCCACGGTCTTGTTGAGCAGCTGCAGCGCCGCGATGACGTTGCCTTCGTGGTTGCGCAGGGGCACGGTCAGGACCGAGCGGGTGTGGTAGCCGGTGCGCTGGTCGAAGGCGCGCGTGCCGGAGAAGTCGAAGCCCTGTTCGCGGTAGGCATCGGCGATATTCGCCGTGCGGTCGTTGAGCACGGACCAGACGACCACCGCCTGGTCATTGGGACTGGCGTCCTCGCGATACAGCGGTACCGCGGGCAGCTGGCCGTCGACCGGCTCGCCGGTGCCGCCAAGGTGCAGGCCCAGGGTGTCGTTCTGCACCAGGGCGAATTCGAGCTCCTGGCGGTCGGAATCCAGCAGATAAACGGATCCGGCGTCGGCACCGGTCAGGGCCCGGGCGTGGCTCAGGATCTGTTCCAGCAGCTGCGGCTTGTCGCGTTCGGCCGACAGTGCAATCCCGATCTCGTTGAGCCGGCGCACGCGTTCCAGCAGGTCGTCCCGGGCTTGCTCGTTGCTGTGCGTCATGGCGCCTTCCCCGCGGGGTGACCACCGGCCACACGCGCGATCCGCGTGCCCGGCAGGACCTCCCGCCATTCCCCCTTTGGCAGAATAATGGACCGGACCGGCGTGGCCGTCCAGAAAATCCGGAGGTGTACCCCCGTTGGGTGTTTGCCTAAACTTCGGCTTCCGCCTCTCCCCCGGAAACCGCAGCGTGAAATTCTACCTCATAGACCGTCAGTTTTTCCGGCATCCGCAGCATTACCTGCAGCAGGTGGGCGTGGCATTCCTGGTGATCGCGGGGCTGGTGGCGGGACTGGGTATGGTCACCGAGGTGGTCGTGGTGGCGGCCATTGGTTCCAGCGCGTTCATTACCTTCGCGATGCCGCATTATCCGACCGCCACCGCCCGCCGGCTGATCGGCGGACACGTCCTCTGCATCGCAGTGGGGTGGCTGTGGTCGGTACCGTACGCCGCGGGCGTCTTCGGCAACGGTGATGCGGCCCTCGCGATGGCCGCCGGGGCCGCACTGGCGAGCGCCAGCCTGCTGATGCTGATCACCGACACCGCCCATCCGCCGGCGGCCGGCAACGCGATCGCGTTCGCCATCCTCGGGATGTCGCTCCCGCATGTGCTGTTCTCGGTGGTGGCGGTTCTGCTGCTGGCCCTGATCCGCTACATGCTGCGCGGCTGGCTGCGCAACCTGGTGTGACCCGCGCGGATCAGGCTTCGCGCGGCAGGTCGTGGCTGAGGGCCTCGGCGCCCGGGTTGCCGATGATGCACTGGTCGACCTGGCGCAGGCTGCGGGCCGCCCATTGCCGCCAGTCGGGTTCGCGGGCATGCCGTTCGACCTCGAGCAGAACCTGGCGCTCCACGTTGGGATTACCCTGTTCCCGCGCCTCGGCGCGTGCCCGTTCCAGTTCCTGCCAACCCTCCGGATCCGCCCCGTGCGCGAGCTCCAGCAGGCTGCGGGCACGCTGGAGCCGGATGGTCGGCTGAAAACAGCGGTCGCCGCGCTGCAGCGAGCTGGCCAGGGCCGCATCGGCGATCGTCAGGCATTCCTGCGGATCGGGGGCTCCGCGCCGGATCGCGTCCAGCAGGAACAGCCGGAACAGGGTGCTGACGCCGTCCATCACGCTGCGCATGATCTCCACCTGCTCGCGGATGATATCCACGGCCTGGTCATCGCCCAGTCGGGTGCGCGCCCAGGCGGATACCGCGACGGCCCCGGTGCGCCACAGCGGGTAGTCGTAGGCCTCGGCGATGTCGTGGGCCTTGCGCGAGGCCGCCAGTGTTTCGTGCGGGCGGTCGGCGAAGAAGCCGAGGGCCGAGCGAAAGCTGTAAACGAAGGCCTGGGTCGGCCGGTGATCGAGCTGGTCGGCGTGCTGGCAGGCCCGGTCCATCTCCACCCAGGCACGTTCGTGGTTGCCGGAAAACAGCAGCGTCCAGGCGAAAAAGGCGCGTGACAGAATGGCGGGGTTCTCGGTGTGGCGGGCGATCAGGCGCGCGTGATCACGCGGCTGGTAGAGCTCCAGGGTCCTTGTCTGGTGGTCCATGGCCTGGCGGAAGTGCCCGGTCCAGAAGCAGGTGTTGCCCTGGACGTAACCCGCGGCGATCCGCAGCAGGCGATCGCCCGAGCGCTCCGCCACCACCTCCGCCTCGTGCGCCAGGCGGGCGGCTTCGTCGAAGCCCTGACAGGATCCGGCTCCGTGCCACAGTCCCCACAGTACGCGGAAATGCTCCACCGGGTCGCGCTCGGGCCGCGACAGCTCCGCCGCGCGTTCGAACAGGCCGTGGACCGTGCGCGAGCCGTATCCCATCAGCGCCAGACTGGCCGACCCCAGCCCGCTGAGGGCCCGCAGGGTGTCGGCCTCGTTGAGAGAGGCGCTGTCGGCGAGGTCGTTCTGGAGGCAGTCGAGGGCATCCTGAAAGTGCTGCGCCGCTTCCGGCAGCATGCCGCGGGCAAAGGCCTGCTCGCCGGCCTGCAGCCAGTGGGTCACCGCTTCGCGGTAACGGCCGGCCTGGTGCAGGTGCAGCGCGACCCGGCCGCCGGCCGGGGCCCCGTACGGACGTTCCGCCTCTTCCTGCAGCAGATCCGCGAGCCGGTCGTGCAACCGGGAGCGCTCCGAACGCAGCATGGCCTCCAGCGCGCTTTCCCGGTACAGCGCATGGCGGAAACGGAACAGGCTCCCCTCGGAGGCGCCGGCGGGTTCGACAAACCCCTTGCGCATCAGCAGTCCCAGTTGCTGGCGTACGTCATCGGTGGAGCGTTCCAGCAGCCGGGCCAGGATGTTGACGCTGAAATCGCGCCCGATGACCGCTGCCGCACGCGCCAGTTCGCGCGCCGGACCCAGCTGTTCCATGCGCGCGATCAGGAGGTTGTTCAGGCCGGGGGGCAGTTCATCGCCGGGAGTGCCCGGGTGCCCGTGTTCGAGGGCGAAGCGGGTCAGCTCCTCGAGGAACAGGGGGACGCCCTCGCCCCGCGCGACCAGTTCGTCGCGTACCGCGCGTGGCAGGGCCTGGCCGGGGTCCAGCGCGGCCACCAGATGCCCGGCGGCCGCATTGTCCAGCCCCTGCAGAACGATGGACTCCATCTCCACGTCGCGCCATTCGCTGCGATAGCTCATGCGCGCGGTGAGCACCACCATCAGGGCGGCATCGCGGCTGCGGTGGTTCAGTCGCCGCAGGAATTCGGAAGTCGCGGAATCCATCCAGTGCAGGTCATCCACGATCAGCAGAAGAGCCCGGCCGCGCATGCCGGTCAGGGTCAGGTCCACCAGGGCGTCGAGCAGGTGGTCGCGGTCGACGTTTCCGGAGCGGAACAGCTCATGGTCCGGGGTCGTGGGACAGGTCAGCCAGCCGGCAATGGCGGCGGCCTTTTCCGCGGCTTCGCCGTGGCGTTGCAGAAGCCTGCGGAGCAGGCGTTCGGCCGCCGCCCGGCGGTTGCGTGTGGCCGCCCATCGTCCCAGCGTCTGGCGTACCGGGGCCAGCAGCTGGCGGGCCGTGTCCTCGCGGCATTTGAGGGCCCGGACCACGCCGTGACCATCCACCTGATCGGCCAGGCCGCGAGCCAGACGGCTCTTGCCCATGCCCGCCTCGCCCTGGATCAGGACCCAGCGGGAACCGCCACGACGGGCCCGGTCCCATTCGCCCCGCAGGCGGCGCAATTCCGCATCGCGTCCGGCCAGCGGGGCCTGGTGGGTCGCCGGGCGTGCATCCACGCGGTCGCGCGGACCCGGGTCTTCGATGACCCGGAAGCCGCCGGGACGTCCGCGCCAGGGCTGGAATTCGAAGAAACCTTCGAGGTTTTCCCGCAGCTCGGGCGACACCCACAGGATGCCGGGGCGCAGGGAACGCGCGACGGCCTGGACGCGCGCGGTGAAACGGCCGGCAGGGTCGGGGATGTCGGGGTCGTCACCGGTGATCACGGTGTCGATGTCCACCGCCGCGCGCAGTTCGACCCCGGACGGCGCGGTGCCCAGGGCCTGCCAGGCCGCCCGGACCGCGTCCATCATGGCCTCCTCGCGCCCGGCCGGATAGCCGAAATACGCCAGCAGGCCCTGGCCCGGGGCGCGTACCACGTGGCCGTGATGCGCCAGCAACAGGGCGTCGAGCGTTTCCAGCGCCGTACGAATCCGCTCCCACTGTTCTTCGATGTCCAGGTGTTCGGGTGCCCGCAGATCGCAGACCACGAGCACCAGCCGGCGACGCTCCTGACGCAGGGCGGTGGCGGAGGCCGCCGCGCGGTCGGTCCGCTGCACGCCGTCATCGCGCGCGCGTTCGAGCTGTTCGCGGATTTCGGCCAGCGCCGGCCCGGGGGCGTGGCCGTCGGTTTCTTCCAGGAGCTGTTCCACGCGGCGATAGTGTTCTTCGGCACGTGCCGGCTGGCCGGCCAGCAGCAGGGTCCGCAGAAACACCGCATTCAGGGCCTCGTCCGCCGGGGCGAGGTCCAGCAGCCGCCGCATCTCGCGGATCCCGCGCTCCGGTTCGCCCGCCCGCCGCAAATATTCGTGGAGGCGCTCGACCGCGGCGCGCGCATGCGACCACAGGGTTTCCCGCTGCTGGCGCACCCAGGCTTCGAGGCGGGGCAGGCTTTCCACCACCGCGTCGGTGGCGAGGAAATGCCCCTGGTACAGTTCCAGGCGCGCCAGCTCGCGGTCGGCAAGGTTCAGCGCATCGTCCGGGCTGGCTTCGGGAGGGGCGACGAACGCGGGTCCGAAAGAGGTGTCTTCGGCAGCGACCCGGAGGAAATCGGCACGGCAGCGATCGTCGACCCGGAACCCGACGTCGCGGGTTGCCGCCTGCAGGTTTTCCGCGAGGGTGTCGCCCAGGTGGCGGCGGATCTGGAACAGGCCCTGACGCAGATTGACGCGGGCGTTGTTGGAATCGAGTTCGGGCCAGAAGAGTTCGGCCAGTTCGCGGCGCGGGACACGGCGGGGGCTCTCGGCGACCAGATAGATCAGGAGCAGTCCGGCCTTGGTCCCGGACAGGGCCGGAATCTCGCGGTCGTCCACGCTGACCCGCTCGGTCCCGAGCGTCGTGATCTCCAGTTGCGCCAAGGCCTTCCCCCCGTGCCGATCACCGGCCACTCGGATCATACCAGTGTTGGCCGGGGCGCTGAATGCCCCCTGGAGCACCAGGGTTGGGCGGGGTGGTGTCAGTCGATGCGGATGGTGCTGTACCCCTGCCGCTCGTAACCCATGATGGACAGGAAGGTGTTGCCGACCAGCTCGATGCCGGACAGCAGGTCCTGTTGCCCGAGATCGAAGCGCCGGGTGGCGATGCTGCAGGCCTCCATGTGCACGTTGTCGAGACCCTGCAGATCCCGCAGACGGTCGTGCAGGCGTTCGACCGCGTCGGCGTCGGCGAGGTCGAGGTGATCGGTGGAGTCCGCGACCAGACCGGCCGCCCCGCCACGGAAGGCGAAGATCATGTGCGGTTCCAGGCCCTGGCGCTGCATGTCCTCGCGGGTCTCGAGAATCACGTCCAGCCGCGCGATCAGGCGTTCGGGGTCGCCCAGGGTCACGTCCCAGAGGATGCGTCCTTCCTCGAGGCCGTCGATGGCGCGGGCATCGCCCGGCTTGTCCGCCAGTGCGGGCAGCGCCAGGGCCAGAAGGAGCAGGAGCGCCAGACCGCGGGACAGGCCGGAGATCGGGCCGGAGATCGGGGAATGGTCGAGTGTCATCGGTCGCCTCCGTCAGATGGGTTACTTGAGGATAGCAGGTGACGCTCCGCCAGCAGGCGATAGGGGCCGGGGTGGCCGTCACGACCGGATTCGATCAGCACCAGATGGTTTGCATGCCAGACCACGGGGACGGCCGGTGCCTCGACTTCGGGCGGCGTCGGCGCGTGGCGGCGCAGGGTCACGTGCGGGTGGAACGGGCGCTCTTCGAGCCGGACCCCGGCGGCACGGCAGGCCCGGGCCGCGGCGCTGGCGAGGGTCTCCAGCGCCGGCGGGATGGATGAGGGCCCGATCCAGCTGACTCGGGCACCGGGGAAATGCCCGTAGCGGTCCAGGTGCAGGTGCAGGTCCACGGCATGTGCCGGAAACGCCGGCAGGGCCTGCGCCAGGGCCTCGGCGACCGACGCATCCACGGTGCCGGCAAAGGCCAGGGTCAGATGCAGGTGGGCGTGCGGTACTGGACGCCCCGGGCCCGGCAGTTCCCGGGCCCGCGCATGCAGGGCATCGCGGGTGGACGAGTCCGGCCACAGGGCGAAGAAGACCCGGCGTTCGGCGGGCGTGGCAGTCACGGCGTTCACGGGCGCGGCAGGTTTTCGCGCTGGCGGCGTTCCCACAGGGTTTTGCGGCTGATGCCCAGGGCACGGGCGAGTTCGGTCTCGTTCATGCGGGTCTGATTCTCCAGCACGAACTGGCGGAAGTAGTCGTTGAGGCTGGTGCTCGCCGGGGGCTCCGGGGCTGAGGGGCCGCTGGCGGCTGGCGCGCTGGCATCGAGGCCGAGGTGCGCGGGCTCGATACGTGCTTCCGGGGCCAGCACCGCGCCGCGCTCCAGCGCGTTGGCCAGCTCACGGACGTTGCCGGGCCAGTCATGGCGGCGCAGGAGCTCCAGGGCCGCCGGTGTCAGCTCCGGCGGGCCGCCGGCGGAGCTACGTTCGGCCAGGAAATGCCGGGCCAGGACTTCGATGTCCTCCGGTCGTTCGCGCAGGGGCGGGATCGCCAGTTCCAGCACCCGCAGGCGGTAATACAGATCGGCGCGGAAGCCGCCGTCGGCGATCATGCGCTCGAGGTCACGATGGGTAGCCGCCAGCAGCCGGACATCCACCTGGCGGGCCTCGCTGGATCCCACCGGCCGGATCTCGCCATCCTGCAGAAAGCGCAGCAGACGGGCCTGGGCGGCCGGGGCGAGCTCGCCGATCTCGTCAAGGAACAGCGTGCCGCCGTGGGCACTCGCGATCAGGCCGGTGCGCGCCTGTACGGCCCCGGTGTAGGCCCCCTGGGCGTGGCCGAACAGCTCCGCCTCCACCAGGCCCTCGGGGATGGTGGCGCAGTTGACCGCGACGAAGGGACCGTCGGCCCGCGGCCCCAGACGGTGCAGTGCCCGCGCGGCCAGTTCCTTGCCGGTGCCGGATTCCCCGCGCAGCAGCACGGTGGATTCGGTCTGTCCGATGCGGCGGATCTGTTCGCGCAGGTGGCGGATACCGGGGCTGTCGCCCTTGAGGCCCAGGTCGTCGCTGCTCGTGTCCCGCTCCGCGTCCGCATCGGGCTGCGCGCCGGCGCGTCGGCGCAGGGTGGCCCGCAGCGTCAGCAGCAGGGCGTCGTGGTCGAACGGCTTGGCGATGTAGTCCGCGGCGCCGTTTTTCATCGCCTCCACCGCCGACGGCACCGAGGCGTAGCTGGTCATGATCACCACCGGCGCGCGGGTCTCGCCCAGCAGCTGCGTGCCTTCGCCGTCGGGCAGGCGCAGGTCGGCCAGCAGCAGGTCCGGCTCGCCGCGCGCCAGCTGCCCGCGCGCCCGGGCGAGATCCTCCGCGGTGTCCACCGTCAGGCCGTGGTGGACCAGATAGCGGCTCACCGCGCGTCGGATCGGGGCCTCGTCGTCCACCAGCAGGATGCGCGTCATGACGGATCTCCTCCGGGGAGCGTGAGCAGGAAGCGGGCGCCGCCCTCGGGGCGGTTGCTGGCGGTCAGGGTACCACCGTGATCCTGCACGATGGAGTAGGCCACCGGCAGGCCCAGGCCGGTGCCCTGGCCGGTGGGCTTGGTGGTGAAGAAGGGCTCGAACAGCCGGTCGAGGCTGTCGGGCTCGATGCCCGCGCCTTCGTCCTCCACCGCGACCCGGATGCGGCCGTCTCGGCGTTCCGCGCCCACGCGCACCGTGGCCCCCTCGGGGGAGGCCTGTTCGGCGTTGGTCAGCAGGTTGATGAAGACCTGCAGCAAGGGCCCGCGGGCCCCGCGGACCTGCAGCCCCGGGGCGTCCAGGCCGAAGGTGACGAAGTGCAGGTCCTTGCGGCCGGCCAGCCGGGTCAGGCGGATGGCCTCGTGGATCAGTTCCCCGGGGTCGAGGTCTTCGAACCGGCTGCCGGCCGGTTCCTCGGCATGGGCAAAGGTGATCAGCGACTGCACGATGTCGTTGATGCGTCGGGTCTGCGCCAGTACGTCGTCGGCGATCGCACGGATCTCGTCGGGGTCGTCCTCCAGCGGCAGGGTCTGCGCGAGCGAGGCGATGCCGGTCAGCGGATTGCCGATCTCGTGCGCGACCCCGGCGGCGAAACGGCCGATGGAGGCCAGGCGGTCGCTGTGGGCGATCTCCGCCTCCAGCTGGGCGCGGTCGGTGACATCCTCGATCAGGATGATGCGGCCCTCGCGCCGCCCGTCCGAATCCAGCAGGTCGGACTTGTGCAGGTTCAGGCGGCGCCCGCCGTCCTCCAGTTCCAGGTGCAGTTTGTACCACTGCGGGTCGGGACTCTCGATGAACGCCGTCAGCAGCCCCCGCCAGGGCCGCGGCAGGCTGTCCAGTGGCTGCCCGGTGGCGGTGTCCGGCGGGATGCCGGTGAGCTGGCCGAGGGCCTGGTTCCAGCCGGTGATCTCGCCGCTGGCGGTCAGGCTGGCCACGCCCAGCGGCAGTTCGTGCAGGATCTGGCGGTGAAAACGGCGCAGGGCATCCAGTTCGGCGGCCAGCCCGGACAGCGGCAGGGCGCGCGTCTCCAGCTGTTCCTCCACCCGGCGCAGACTCTCGCCCAGGGTGTGGCGGCCGGCGGCGTCCAGGCGCAGGTGCTGGTCGACGATCATGCGTGCCAGCACCGGTCCCAGCAGCCCGGAAAGGTTGCGCTCGATGCGTTCGCGCAGGCGCCGCAGGTCACTGCGCGAACGGGTGTGGCGCGGCAGGCCCAGTTCGTCCAGCGCCCGCTGAACCTCGTGGCGCGCCGGTCCCGGACCCAGGGTCGCCCCCAGCGCGGTCTCCATCTCGCCCACGTCACCGGCCAGCGGCAGCCCGCCGGCGGTGCCCGCGGCGGCGTCGCCCGGGCAGCAGGCACGGCCGGCCTCGCGCTCCTCCGCATTGGGCCGGGTCAGCAGGGATACCGCCACGAACAGCAGCGCGTTGAGTCCCAGGCTGAGGGTCAGGGCGAACGTCCAGGGATCGAGATGGCCGGCTTGCAGCCAGTCCCGCGGGTCCGGCAGCCCGGGCAGGATGCCGGCGGTGTCCAGCAGTGGCAGGACCAGGGTGAACAGCCAGCCGAGGATGCCGGCACCGAGGCCGGCGAGGAAGCCGATGCGGGTGGCGCGGTTCCAGAACAGCAGCCCGGCCAGCCCAGGCAGCAGCTGGGCCACGGCCGCGAACGAGATCAGGCCCAGTTCGGCCAGCCCTTCGACCACCTGCAGCACGCCGTAGAAGGCGTAGCCCAGACCGATGATCAGTACCACCCAGGTACGGCGGGCCCACAGCAGACGGCGGTACAGGTTGCTGCCGGGCGCGTCGTCTTCCTGCAGCCGGCCGATCGGGGTGAGGTAATTGGTGCCCATGTGCGCCAGGGCCAGGGTGGTCACGATCATCATCGCGCTGGCCGCCGAGACCCCGCCGATGAACACCAGCAGCGCCAGCGTGGCCGAATCCAGCCACCCGGCGATGCCGATGGCGTAGTAGTTGGGGTCGATCGCGAGCCCGGCCGCCTCCCCGGCCCAGTAGAGCACGGGCATCGGCAGGTTCAGCAGCAGCAGGAAGGCCGGGAACGCCCACGCCGCACGGTTCAGGGCGCGCGGATCGATGTTCTCGGTGAACAGCATGTGGAACTGGCGCGGCAGCAGGAACGCGGCGGCGAAGGCCAGCACCATCATCGCGAACCAGCCGCCTTCGCGCACCGGGGCGTAGAGTGCCTCGGTGGCCCCGGGGTTGGCGTCCAGCCATGCGTTCAGACCGGCCGGCCCGCCGAACACCGCGAACAGCGCGACCGCGGCGATGACCAGGATCGCGATCAGTTTGATCACCGACTCGAAGGCGATCGCCAGCACCAGCCCGGCGTGCTTCTCGCGCGGGGCGATGTGGCGGGCTCCGAACAGGATCGCGAACGCGGCGATGGTGAGCGAGAACGCCATCGCCAGCAGGTGCGGCGGGGTCTCGGCCGTCAGCACCGCGGCGGATTCGGTGACAGCCTTGATCTGCAGGGCGATGTACGGGAGCACCCCGGCGAGCATGAACAGCGCGACCACGGGGCCGGTCAGACGGCTGCGGTAGCGGAACGCGAACAGGTCCGCCAGCGAGGTGAGCTGCTGCTCGCGGGTCAGGCGCAGCAGCGGCCGCAACAGCCACGGGGTGGCGGCAAAGGCCAGGGTCACCCCGAGATAGATGGTCAGGTACAGATAGCCCTGTTCGGCGAGAAAGCCGATGTTGCCGTAGAACGTCCAGGAGGTCGCGTACACCCCCAGCGACAGGCTGAACACCCAAGGACTGGCGGCCAGTCGGCCGACCCGGGTGCTGCGGTCGGCGACAAAGGCGATCCCGAACAGGATCGCCAGGTAGGCCACGCCCACCGCATAGATCAGGCCCAGACTAAGGGTCACGCCGCCGCCCGGTGGCCAGTGCCACCACTCCGACAAAACCCGCCCAGATCGCGAAGGGCCACCACCAGGCCGGCGCGGCTCCGGCCAGCCACAGCACCGGCGGGCCGAGGAACAGCAGCACGCCCAGCAGCGTGATCAGGACGCCGTGCGAGGTGTCCATGTCAGGCTTCTCCGTCGGGCCAGGGCAGGTGGCTGGCAGGCGGCAGGCGCCGGGTCAGCGCACGCCGCGCGAGGCGGTCCAGGGCCTCCTGCAGCTGGACCTCCGGGGCATCGGGGTACAGCGGATCCGAGGGCGTCAGCTCGATGATCTCCAGGATCCGCGCCAGTATCCGGCGGGCCGCATCGCCATGCACCCCGGCGGCGCCGGTATGCTTGGAGAGCTTGTCGCCGTCGCCGCCCACCAGCACCGGGTGGTGGGCATGCTCCGGCGGGGCCAGCCCCAGCGCCGCATACAGCTGCAGCTGGCGTGCGGTGGACCCCAGAAGGTCGACGCCGCGCACCACGTCGGTCACGCCCAGTTCGTGATCGTCGATCACGGTCGCCAGCTGATAGGCATGCAGCCCCCCGGCGCGGCGGATCACGAAATCGCCGCCCAGGGCCTCCAGATCCAGGCACAGGGGGCCCTGGAAGCGGTCCTCCACGGTCCAGTAACGGGTCGCAGCGCGGGCACGGACCGTGCGGCCCTCGCGCCCGGCGGGCAGGCCCGGGCGGCAGGTGCCCGGATAGACCGGGCCTTCCCAGCCGGCGACGCCGGCGGTCCGGATCTCGCGCCGGGTGCAGGCGCAGGCAAAGGCATGGCCGGATTGCAGCAGGTGGTCGACGGCTGCAGCGTAGACCTCGTCCCGGTTCGACTGGCGGGTGAGGGGACCGTCCCAGCCCAGGCCGAGGACGTCGAGCGTGGTGAGGATCGCATCCTCGGCACCGGCCCGGACGCGCGGGAGGTCGATGTCATCGATGCGCAGGTGCCAACGCCCGCCGACCGCGCGGGCATCCAGCCAGGAGATTACGGCGGCGAGTACGGAACCGGCATGCAGGGGGCCCGAGGGCGTGGGCGCGAAGCGGCCGACGTACGGGCGGTCGGGCGCGGATGACATGCCGGGCGGGCAGGGGGACGGGGGGTGCGACCCGGTGCGGGTCGCACCGGGACCCGTCACGCCATCTGCTTTTCCTTGATCTCGGCGAGCTGCTTGCAGTCGATGCACAGCGTGGCCGTGGGGCGGGCCTCCAGCCGGCGGATGCCGATCTCCACGCCGCAGGCCTCGCAGTAGCCGTAATCGCCGCTTTCGATCGAGCGCAGGGCCTCGTCGATCTTCTTGCTCAGCTTGCGTTCGCGATCGCGTTCGCGCAGTTCGAGGCCGAACTCTTCTTCCTGGGTGGCGCGGTCCGCCGGATCGGCGAAATTGGCCGCGTCCTGGCGCATGTGGCCCACCGTGCGATCCACTTCCTGCGCGAGCTCTTCGCGCCAGGCCTCCAGAAGCTGGCGGAAATGCTCGAGCTGGTCCGGATTCATGTACTCTTCGTCCGGCTTCGGCTCGTAGGGCGCGATGCCTCCGGCGACCATGTGTTTCGTGGACGGCTTGGCGTTGGCGTCTTCAGCCATGCTGGGTGTTCTCCGGCTCGAAATGAAGGCGCACTTAGTACCAGAGAAGGGGGGCACGAGCAAGTGGTGTGCCATCGTTTCATCCCATTAACATGTTCTGATTCACGTGCGGAGGCGGTTATTTCATGGCATTCCTGCAGGCTTTGATCTTCGATGTCGACGGCACCCTGGCCGACACCGAGCGCGACGGCCACCGGGTGGCCTTCAACCGGGCCTTTGCCGAGGCCGGACTGGACTGGGAATGGAGCGTGGAGCGCTATGGCGAGCTGCTGCGGGTGACCGGCGGCAAGGAACGCATCCGCCAGTACCTGACGGAAGACCACCCCCGGGTGCTGGAGGAGCCGGACATCGATGACCGCATCCGGGCCCTGCACGAGGCCAAGACTCGCCACTACGTGGCGATGCTGGAGGGCGGGGCGATCCCGCTGCGCCCCGGGGTGGAGCGCCTGCTGGACGAGGCCGCCGCGGCCGGTCTGCTCCTGGCGATCGCGACCACCACCACGCCGGCGAACGTGACCGCGCTGCTGCGCGCGACCCTGGGCGAGGACGGGCCGGCGCGCTTCGAGGTGATCGCCGCCGGCGACATCGTGCCGGCGAAGAAGCCGGCCCCGGACATCTACACCCATGCGCTGGCGGAGATGGGCCTGACGGCCGCGGATGCGCTGGCGCTGGAGGATTCGGACAACGGGGTGCGCTCGGCGCGTGATGCCGGGCTGGAGGTGGTGGTCACCACCAACGATTACACCCGTGATCAGGGGTTCAGCGGAGCGCTGGCGGTACTGGACGGCTTTGGCGAACCGGGCGCCCCGGCGCGGTCACTGGCCGGGGCCGAGCTGCCCGGCGACGTGGTGGACGTCGCCACCCTGCGCCGCTGGTTCGACCACGCCCGGCCGTGAAATCGGCCGGAGGGTCGGCCTCCCACGGGGGGCAGGGTGCGGTCCGTAGGAGGCCAGCCCCCTGGCCGATCCGGCGCAGGGCCGACCCGGCGCAGGGGATTGCCCGGACGCACAATCGGCCGGAGGGCCGGCCTCCTACCGGTGGCAGGGTGCGGCCCGTAGGAGGCCAGCCTCTGGCCGATCCGGCGCAGGAGCCGACCCGGCGCAGGGGATTGCCCGGACGCACAATCGGCCGGAGGGCCGGCCTCCCACCGGGGGCAGGGTGCGGCCCGTAGGAGGCCAGCCCTCTGGCCGATCCGGCGCAGGAGCCGATCCGGCGCGGGGGATTGTCCGGACGCACAATCGGCCGGAGGGCCGGCCTCCTACCGGGGGCTGGGTGCGGCCCGTAGGAGGCCAGCCTCTGGCCGATCCGGCGCAGGAGCCGATCCGGCGCGGGGGATTGTCCGGACGCACAATCGGCCGGAGGGCCGGCCTCCCACCGGGGGGCAGGGTGCGGCCCGTAGGAGGCCAGCCTCTGGCCGATCCGGCGCAGGAGCCGACCCGGCGCAGCCGACCCGGCCCTAGCCGGCGGAAGGACCGGGTTCCGCCGCGGCGTCTTCGGCGGGTTCGGGGCCGCTCTCCATGGCCGCATCGATCCAGTTCTTGACCGC